>CAYTYD010000020.1:0-21211 GCA_964441555.1 uncultured Phycisphaeraceae bacterium
CATCATCCATCGCGATATCAAGCCCTCGAATATCCTGGTGACCCTTCTGGATGGGCACCCAGAGCCAAAGGTGATTGACTTTGGCATCGCCAAAGCCATCACACCGGGCATGGCGCAGCGCACGCTCGTCACGCTTGAAGGACAGATCGTCGGCACCCCGGCGTACATGAGCCCGGAGCAGGCGGGGAGTGCGACGGGGGACATCGACACGCGGACAGATATCTACTCGCTGGGCGTGCTGCTGTATGAACTCCTCACCGGCGCGCTGCCCTTTGAAGATGCCACCCTGGCCAGTGGCGCGATTCACGAGATCCAACGCATCATCCGCGAGGTCGATCCTCCCAAGCCCAGCACGCGCGTGGAAAAACTGCTGTCGACGATCGAGCGACCGGCAGAAGGTGGCTCCGCATCAGTGAACCGCAACGCTCTGGAAGCGCAGGGAACCAGGTCATTGCTCAAGCAGCTCCGCGGCGATCTGGATTGGGTCGTGATGAAAGCCCTGGAAAAGGATCGCACCCGGCGATATGCCTCGGCTGAGGCGCTTGCAGAAGATGTCAAACGCTTCCTCACCGATGATCCCGTGATCGCCGGCCCGCCCAGTGTGGGGTATCGGGCCCGCAAGTTCATCATCCGTCACCGGGGCGGTGTGGCATTCGCGGCATCGGTGGTGGTGCTGCTGGCGGGAGGTCTGGCGGGGTCGCTGTACCTGTATGACCGAGCGGAAAAGCAGCGAACTCTCGCGGTCGCGGAAGCGGACAAGGCGACGACTGCGCTGGCGTTCATTGATGAGATGTTCTCGAGTGCGGACCCGGAGAACGCGCAGGGAAATGCGATCACGGTGAAGGAGTTGCTGGCTACCGCGCCAGAGAAATCCGCAACACTGCAGAAAGCCACTCCCGCCGCCGAGGCCCTCATCCGTGGCACCATCGGCCGTGCCCTGAATCAGGTCGGCGATCTTTCTGCTGCGGAAAAGAACCTGCGACGGGCACTCGATCTGTGCGTGCAGACCCTCGGGGAAAGCCACGTCGATACGACGACGTGTAAGGTGGCGATTGCGGTCACGTTGCTGGGACAGGGACGGCCTCAGGAGGCCATGCCACTCTTGCAGCAGGGGCTCGCAGCCCGGAAGAAGGAGTTTGGCCCTGAGCACGACGAAACGCTCAAAGTGCTCGACTTCATTACCATCGCACAAAAGGACACCGGCGAATACGACAAGGCGCTGACGACGACGCGTGACATTCTTGCCGCGTATGAGCGCACCAAGGGCGCTCAGCACGCCGACACCATCAGCGTGCGCAACGGGCTCGCCGACCTTCTGCACCAGATGGGAAATCTCGATGAGGCCCTGCGCGTCATCGACGGCACGATCACCACGGCCACCGTGTCCATCGGGCCTGATCATCCGCGAACCCACGAAGCACGCAGCATTCGCGCCGCCGTCCTCCTGGATCTGCGCCGAAATCAAGACGCGGTCGACGAACTCGTCGGCCTGGTCGAAGCCCGCGAGCGCGTGATGGGCAAAAACCACTTTTTCACCATCACCACGCTCGACCTCTTGGCCAAGGCACGGTCCTACCTGCGCGACAACGACGCCGCGATCGCCATCGCCCGCGATGTGGTCTCGCGCGCCACCACCACCTTCGGCTCAGACAGCCCCCGCACACTGCGCTACATGAACAACCTGGCGCAGCGCCTCCACGCGGCGAATCAACTCGACGAAGCCGGCCGTCTCTACCTCACCATCATCGAACGCGACGAAAAACTCCTCGGCCCCACCGATCTCGACACCGTCACCGCCCGCAACAACTACGCCCTCTTTCTCATCGACAGCAAGAAGCCCGGCGAGGCCGTGCCGGTTCTGCAGCGCGTCGTCAAAGATCTGCAAGTCACGCTCGAGCCGACGCACTGGAAAGTGCAGGCCGCCACCGCTTTCCTCGCTGAGGCGATGGGCAAATCAGGCGACCGCGCCCGCGCTCTCGATATGTTCGAAAAGGCCTACGCAGGTTTGGTCGGCGCCTTGGGATCCACCCATCCGCAATCCCAGGCCTGCGTGGTCGAAGCACTCGCCATCGCCAAAGCCGCGGGCAACGCCGCCGCAGTCGATTCCTGGACCAAGCGCATGCCGCCAACCACCGAGAAATAACTCCGTGTCGCCCGTCACCATTCCACGGATGCATCCACTTCGCTCACTCTTTCACATTGCGGGACATCCCGCAATCTGACGCATTTTCTCTCAACCAGAATCCACACTCGGTTTGACGGCGAATTCACCCACGTCGCGGCACGGCGATGCTGAACGCTGACACCCGTCACGTGGCTCGCTCAAATCCTCTCGCCGCACACCATCTGGAGTCTGTCATGCTGCGTTCCATCCTCGCGTCCTCACTCGCGTTTGCCGCGGGTGGGCTGGGTATCTCCATGGCCACTCAATCCGGGGCGACGGAGGCAGGTGTTGCGGGAGCCGCTGCCTCCATGAGCGCGATGGTGGCCGCGCCGAATCAGTCCGTTCTCGAGACCGCCGCCAATGCCGGAAAGTTCAAGACCCTCGCGGCTGCTATCGAAAAGGCGGGCCTCCTCAACACCCTCAAGGGCTCAGGCCCCTTCACCGTGCTGGCCCCCTCCGACGAGGCCTTCGCCAAGCTCGGCAACAGCGTCGATGAACTTCTCAAGCCAGAGAATCTTCCCCGCCTCCAGGCCATTCTCACCTATCACGTCATCCCCGGTCGCCTCTCATCCGCCGATCTCATCAAGGCCACCAGCGCCACCACCGCCAACGGCCAGCGGCTCAACCTCACCCTCAAGAACGGAGCCCTCTCCATCGGCGACACCAAGATCGTCACCACCGACATCCAGTGCACCAATGGCGTGATCCACATCATCGACTCTGTGCTCATCCCCGCCAAGAAGAACATCGTGCAGACCGCCTCCGCTTCGCACGATTTCAGCACCCTTGTCGCCGCCGTCAAGGCCGCGGGACTCGCCGAAACCCTCTCCGGTCCCGGCCCCTTCACCGTCTTTGCCCCCACTGATGATGCATTTGCCAAGGTGCCTAAGGAAGTCCTGCAGAAACTCCTCCTTCCCGAGAACAAAGAAACCCTCGCCAAGATCCTCACCTACCACGTCGTCACCGGCCGCGCGTACGCCTCCGATGCCGCGGCACTCTCCAAAGCCGCCACCGTCGCTGGCGAGCAAGTCTCCTTCTCCTTTGCCGATGGTCGCCTCAGGATCAACGACTCCGGGATCATCAAGACCGACCTGGACACTTCCAACGGTGTGATCCACGTCATCGACTCCGTCCTCATCCCACCCAGCGTCAACCTTTCAACCCTGGTGTCCAACTCCTCCCCATCTGCAAGCGCCACCACCATGACCGCCGGTGCCCCTGACCTCATCACCCTTGCCATCGAACGCGGCGTGCCCCTCTTCAACGATGGCAACCCCGCCGCCTGCGCTGCGGTCTACGAAGTCACCATCGCCGCTCTCCTTGAGCGCCCAAATCTCTCCTCATCCGCCCGCAACACCCTCGCTTCAGCCCTCAGCGCGGGGCGGGCACAGTCCGATTCGTCTGACCGCGCCTGGACCTTCCGCCGCGCCCTCGACAAGGCCGCAGAAATGCCCATGCAGCCCATCCGCGCCGGCAACTGACCGCTCCAGACCATCACCCCATCCGCACGCGGCTGGCTTCCCCGCACGGGAATCCAGCCGCTGTGTCATTGCATATCCATATCTGCTACCTTTTCCGCCATGCTGATGGATCTTGCCCTTAATACGCCGTCTCTTGCACTTGCCTTTGCCGAAGGGGCTCCCTCCGGGACCAAAGAGCTTTTCACGGTTGCCAACCTGATCGCTGTGATCACGCTTTCGGCGATGGAGATCGTGCTTGGCATCGATAACGTCGTCTTTGTTGCGATCATCGCCAGCCGCGCCAAGCCGGAAGACCGGGACCGAGTCCGCAAGATAGGTTTGGCGCTCGGCGTGATCCTCCGTGTGATGCTCCTCTTCTCGCTTGGGTGGCTCGCCTCACTGACCACTCCCCTGTTCACCATCATGGACAAGGGCTTTACCGGCAAGGATCTGGTCCTTCTGGGTGGGGGCATCTTCCTCCTCTTTAAGAGTGTCAAGGAAATTCACCACAAGGTCGAAGGGGACAGTGAACACCCCGCAACAGCGCACGCCTCGGTCGGGCTCTCTTTCGGCAGCGCCATCGCGCAGATCGCCGTCATCGACCTGGTCTTCTCGCTTGATTCGGTCATCACCGCCGTCGGCATGGTGCAGAATGTGTGGGTGATGGTTGTTGCGGTGCTGGTTTCCGCCGTGGTGATGATCTCCGCTTCGGGCCCGATCTCACGCTTTGTCGACCGCCACCCAACCATCAAGATGCTTGCCCTTTCGTTCTTGGTGTTGATCGGCGTCATGCTGATCGCCGAAGGGTGCGGCCAGCATTTCAACAAGGGGTACATCTACTTTGCGATGGCCTTCTCACTCGCTGTCGAACTGCTGAGCATGCGGATGCGCTCGCGCAATACCGCCAAGCCAACATCGACGACGCCTTCAAGTCAGGCATGAGCTGACACCACGGCGGGGCCTTCAGGTTCGTACCCTTGGGCCACGATGCCCCTGACTCTCTACAACACCCTCACCCGCACCCTCCAGCCCCTCACCCCGGCTGATCCTGCCCACATCACCTTCTACTCCTGTGGTCCCACCGTCTACGACGATGCCCACATCGGTAACTTCCGCTCCTTCCTCGTCGCCGATCTTCTCCGCCGATTCGTCGAATCGCCACTTTGCTCGCTGCAAACTGCGACCGGCCCGCACTCCGGTCCCCGCCGCGTTACCCATGTGATGAACATCACCGATGTCGGCCACATGACTGACGATGCCGAAGGCGGCGAAAATGGTGAAGACCGCATGGCCGTCGCCGGTCAGCGCCTGGCCGAAGCCAAGAAAGCCGGCAAACTCCCCGCCGATGTCAGCATCGACCCCCGCGATCCCTACGCCATCGCCGCGTATTACGCCTCACGCTTTCAGGAAGATGCGCGGCAGCTCGGACTGAAACTCGCTTTGGAAGCCCAATCGAATCCAACGCTCATGCCCCGGGCCACCCAGCACATTCAGGGCATGATCTCCGTCATCTCCTCTCTCATCGCGCGCGGCCATGCCTATGCCGTCGGCTCGGCAAATCAGCAAACCGTCTACTTCCATGTTCCCTCTTTCGCTCCGTATGGAGCTCTCAGCAACAACACGCTCGAAGGACTCCGCGCTGGCGAAGGTGGCCGTGTGAACGCCGCCAATCAGAGTGAGAAGAAGCACCCGGCAGATTTTCTTCTTTGGAAATCCGACCCCACCCACATCATGAAATGGCCCAGCCCTTGGGGCGAGGGGTACCCGGGGTGGCACATCGAGTGCACGGTGATGTCTGCCGCGTCGCTGCTTGCACCCGGCGAGTTTGCCAAGCGACTTTCCCACCCCGATGCCTCATCCGCCATCATCGACCTCCACTCCGGTGGTGAAGACAACATCTTCCCGCACCACGAGTGCGAGATCGCGCAATCCGCCTGCGCCTTCTGCACCGATCCGACTCACAACACCTTCGCTCGTCACTGGTTCCACGGTCGGCACCTGATGGTCGAAGGTCAGAAGATGTCCAAAAGCAAGGGCAACTTTTTCACGGCCCGCGACCTCTTTGCCAAGGGCATCGAGCCCGCCGCGTTGCGTCTGGAACTCATCCGCACTCACTATCGCTCCAATGCCAATTTCACCATGCAGGGGCTTGCCGACTGCCAGCGCATGGTTGATCGCTGGCGGCGTTGGCTCGATTCCGCAACGACGGCAGGTCCTGCCTCAGCAACAGCATTAGAAACGCAAGCCCGCTTTGCCACCGCGATGCACGATGATCTCAATATCGCCCTTGCCCTCGCCGAACTCAACGGCATGACTTCGACGATCACCTCTCCCACTTCGGGAGACGCCGACATCTTCCGCGCCTGCGAAGCCGTCCTTTCCGTCCTCTCTCTCGAGCGTCCCGCGGCACACGCCACCACCATCGCCGTCTACGCCCCCGGTGTCACGCCCAGTGACGACATCGAAGCGCTGCTGATCGAACGCCGCGATGCGCGTGCTGCCAAGGACTTCAAGACCAGCGACCGCATCCGCGATGCCCTCGCCGCTCGTGGCCTGGCGATCAAGGACACCGCCAGCGGCAAGGTGGAAGTCAGCCGCAAGTCCTGAAGCCCTACTATTTCTGCATGGACCGTGACAGCAGAAGTAAATCCAGCAGCTCAGGATCAGCTCCAGACCACTCACCCTCTACTTCACGCGCTGCGGGTCGTCAAATCGCAACCACCAAGGGCGGAATGACCGCTCGCCAACTCGCCGCGTGGCGAAAGAAACTTGACAAGAATTCACTTCCCGATGTGGTTCTTGATGTTGTGGAAGAACAGATCAAATCACGTCGGCGAGGCCGGATCACTAAAGGCCGAATCGCCAAATGAACGACGCGATATGTGACACCACGGTACTCATCGATCTACTGCGTTCTCATCGCAATACCCGTCGCGAGGCTGCGATTGGGGTCATTGCTGCGGCACCTCGCCTCATCACCACGACTATCACCGTCGCTGAACTCGCGATCGGGATCACCGCGAGCCCGACTCCTGAAACGGCGCAGCGAGCTCTTTCCAACATCCTCTCTGATTTCCACATTCTGGATTTCGACTTGAAAGCCGCTCGTGAATATGGCAACCTCGTCGCAGCACTTCGTCGTCAAGGAGATCAGATCGGCGTTGCAGATGCCATGATCGCGGCAATTGCGGTGTCTCACCGGGCGGCAGTCATCACGCGGAACGTCCGACACTTCAATCGCATCCCCAACCTGAAACTCATCAGTTACTGAGTCGCGTATCTGCCTCTCGTGGCCTGGCCATCAAAGACACCGCCAGCGGCAAGGTGGAAGTTAGCCGGAAACCCTGAGTGAACTTGAGCCACTGGTGCAAGACCGCGTATCGCGAAATCGCATCCCTTTCGCAGCACTCAACTCACTGTGAGTCCGACCGGCTGAGGGCGGGGAGCAAAGTTGGGCTGGAGGACGATGCCGAAGGGCTTGCGCTTGCCACCCGGGGGAGGAAGGCCCTGTTCGTCAATGAGGCGCTGAATGGCCATGACACCCTCGATCAACTGCTCTGGACGGGGAGGGCAACCGGGGATGTAGACATCAACGGGAATGAACTGATCGCACCCCTGAACGACGGCATAGGTGTCAAAGACGCCGCCAGTGCTGGCGCAGGCACCCATGGAGATGACCCACTTGGGCTCGGGCATCTGGGCATACGTGTGTTGCAGAACGGGCATCATTTTGGCAGAGATGCGCCCTGCGACGATGAGAAGGTCGGACTGACGGGGGCTGAAACGCATGACCTCTGCACCGAAGCGTGCGAGATCGAAGCGTGAGCAGGCGGTGGCCATCAACTCGATGCCGCAGCAAGCAGTGGCAAAGGGCATTGGCCACAGTGAATTGCGGCGTGCCCAACCAATAACTCGGCGGAGCTGAGTGGTCATGAATCCATCGACAGGAAGAGCGGCTTCGAGGCCCATGGGGTGCGTCCTTTTCTGAACAGATGAGGGTAGGCCCAAGGTGAGCAGGGTTGGCGGGCCGTGGGGAGTGCTGTTGGGGGTATGCTTGGCGGCATGGGAGAGCGGCCGGTGCATTTTGAGCGACGGGAGTATGTGCCGCGGGCCCGGCAGGAAGAATGGATCGTTCCGCTTTTGCAGCGTGAAATCGCAGCTGCCCTGAACAGGTTTGGAAACAAGGGAGAGGGGAAGTCGGCGCTGGATGCAGGGTGTGGTGGACAGCCCCTGAAGCCAGAGATTGAGGCGCGGGGCTGGCGATACGTATCACTGGATGTCGTTTCCGCTCCGGGAGTGACGCCAGATTTTCTGGGGGCACTGGACGATGACATTCCCAAGGGATGCATCGCCCAAGGACCTTATGGATTGATTGTCTGCACTGAAGTGCTGGAGCACGTCGCGGACTGGCCGAGAGCGTGGGCGAATCTTGCATCGATGATGAGCCCGGATGGCGTGCTGATCGTGACGTGCCCATTTGTGTATCCATTGCACGAGGAGCCGCACGATTACTGGCGCCCGACAACCCACGCGCTGCGGACATGGGCGGAGGGGAGTGGCCTGGAAGTCGTGGAATTGCGGCCACTGGGTGATGGGTGGGACGTGTTGGGAACCATCGCGGGAGCGTGTAAACCCGAACAAGCTGCTTCGGGGGCGACAGGTTGGGTGCTGGCACGACTGGTGAAGTGGATGCGGCGCGTGACGTTTGGATTGTGCAACAGTGCGATCGTGCGAAAGCACGTTCGACTGAATGGGAAGGGCGCGAGCCCGATCTATCTTTCCAATCTTGCGGTGCTGCGAAAGCGGGCAGGGGCATGAGATTCGCATTTATCTCAGCAAACAAGGGTCTGCCATGGGGAGGCAGTGAAGAGCTATGGGCGGGAGCGGCGATGACCGCTCTGCTCGAGAAGCACCAGGTGATTGTGTGCGTTTTTGACTGGCCGCAACCAGCCAGGAAGGTGCAGGAGTTGCAGCAGGCAGGGGCGGAAGTGATCCGGATTCCGCTCAAGTCGCGGCGACTCCCACTGTGGGGATATGGATGGATGAGGCGGCTGATGGCGCGAGCACCGGATGTGGTGTGCATCAGTCAGGGTCAGGAGTACGACCTTGCCGGGAGGGCGTGGGGAGCTGATGCTTTGGCATGGTTGCAACGCACGCAGATTCCGTGCGCGAGCGTGGTGCAATACAACGATGATGTAGCCAAGCCGAGCGAGCGTGGGGTCAAACACGCGAGGTCGCTCATCGAATTGGCGCGATTCAATGGATACGTTGCTGCGCGGAACATCGCGCAGACCGAGCGTGCGCTGGGGATGAAAGTGCCGCGAAGCGTGGTGCTGCGAAATCCGGTGAATCTGAGGGACACAAGCAGACTCGAGTACCCGACGGCGGGTGGCGGCTCGCTGTGCATGGCAAGCGTGGCACGGTTGCATGCGGCGACAAAGGGACAGGATGTGCTGCTGACGATCTTGAGCGAACCAGTGTGGAAAGATCGCGACTGGAGACTCTCACTGTTTGGTGTAGGACCGGACGAGAGTGCGTTCAAGCAAGCGGCCATCAAAGGCGGGATTGCGGATCGTGTGACATTTCGCGGACAGACCAGTGACATTCGTGCGGTATGGAAAGAGCATCACGTGTTGGTGATGCCATCACGAGGCGAAGGCACACCACTCGCGATGGTCGAGGCGATGCTGCTGGGCAGGCCTTGCATGGTGACGGATGTAGGAGACTGCGCGTCATGGGTGCGTGAAGGCCAGGAAGGATGGATTGCCGCACATGCTGATGTCGAAGACGTTCGAGACGCGTTGGAGCGGATGTGGGCATCACGGGAGAAGTGGCCAGCCTTCGGCGACTCGGCGGCGGAACGGGCGTGGGAACTATTTGACGCGGATGCAGGCGGCACACTATTTCGTATGCTGGCAGACATTGTCAAGCATTGATCACGGCTGCGTTGAGCATGTCGAGGAGTCGCTCCCAGCTTTCGACGCGGGCTTGATGCTCAGCCAGTTTGAGGCGACGGATTGCAGGCCGCCACTCGAGAAGCTGGGCTCGCTTCAGACGTGTGCGAGCGCGGCGCAGATGCGACGCTGCCCACTCCGGTCCCGGCTGTCCGCAAGCAAGCCATTTGAGCTGCGCTTTGCTGAGAGAAACGCCGCGAGCGAGGCGCTCAAGGTACTCGACGGATTGGCGACTGTCGGGAATAAGATGCAGAACTCTTGCATCCGGGGTGTAGCACACATTCCAACCGAGGAATCGCATGCGGATGCAGAGTTCGTAGTCCTCACCAGACTCAAGCGCTGCGCCGGTGCGTCCACCCAAGAGGCGACTATTCAGCCAATCGGTTGCCATCAGCGCTTCACGACGCATGGCAAAGGCGGCACTGGCCATGCCTTGATCGCTGCGAGTGAGCACCATGGGCTCCGCGCCGAAATCCTGGTGCGCCAGCATAGTGGAGTAGCGACGAACCAACGACGAAGGTGGAGAATCAAACTGGAGCTCGATACGCCCACCGACCCAACCGGAGCGGGGGTCTTCATCGAAGGGCTTGAGGACGGCGGCGAGCCAGTTGCGTTCAGGCAGTGTGTCATCATCGAGCATCGCCATGAGTGGCGCAGTTGAGGAGCGAAAGAAACACGCACGAGCCGCAGCTATGCCCTGAACTGGCTCGACAATTCGCCGAATTCGCAGGTTGGGGTGCGCGCGGGCATAGTGGTCGACGAGAGCGGGTGTCTCGTCGATGCAGTTATTGTCGACTATCAGGAACTCGGCGAGGCGGGACTGAATGCCGGACGATGTGCACATCGCAGCAATCGCGTCCAATGTGCGCAGGATGGCTCTGCCCCGATTGAAGGTGCAGAGACCGAGTGAGACAGGAGTTTGAACGACCTCCGACATGGATTGAGCTTATGCGCAGGGGAAAACCCGTACATCACACACTGGAGGCACGCCGCAACAGCCACAATTCGACTTCAGCATCCCGTGGCGAACGCGGCGACGAAGTCGAGATAATCAAAGAAATCAGTGACGCCGTCGGCATTAAAATCTGACCCCGCGGCCACGTTCGCGAAGGCATCGACGAAATCCAGATAATCAAAGAGATCGACGAGCAGATCGCAGTTAAAATCGGCCGTGCAGAGATCCATCCGCGCTGCGGTGGAGGTTGTACTGCCGCAGATGGTGGTGGCCACAGCGCGGTAGCGGGTGTGCAGATTGTCCGTCAGGCGGCCCCCTGGGAGAGGAGTGAACGTCAACGTCGGAGTGAACGCGCCGGACACCGAATAGGCGGACGTGGTGAAATCGCTGAGATTAACGAAGTTGCCGGAGTTGTACGGCAACTCAGCCTGCCAGCGGATTGAAGTTGATGTGGGGAAATTGGTGGACACCGTGAATGAGATCGGCCCGCGCACGCAGCCGAATTGTTGAGTGGGAACCGTGAAGAAGAATGGGTTTGATCCGGCATCGACGACTGCGTTGGCGGTGAGGACCGCACCGCAGGAATTGGTGAAGCGAAGATTGAAGACTCCGGCATCTGCGGGATTGAAGTTAGTGATAGTGAGTGTGCGGGTGAAGGCACCCGAAACAGTGGAGCCATTCGGGAGGGTGCCATTGGCAAGATTTGTGCCGTTGTAGCGCCAGCGATAGAACATCGGCGTATCGGAAATGGCATCCGCATTCAGCACGATGGTGGCACCGGCACAGGCGCGCCGGGAAAATGGCTCCTGCGTCACATCGGGAAGCTGCGGCAGCGTGAGGCCGACAATTGCTTCGATGGCATCACTGACCCAGAACGTGCGGCCCGTACGAATCGCCTGAGTGGGGTAATTGGGCAGGGCAAACTCGCCAACCAGCACCGGGGATGAAGGAGAGGCCAGCGAGTACAGGGCGTGGCCCTCATCGCCCGAAATCAGGCAGAGTGACTCTGTGCAATTCACATAGCGCACAGTCCCAACCGCTGGCGGCGGAGCAATCGTCGAGCGAAGATTTGGAGCAGAGGGAATGGAAAGGTCGTAGACGACAGCCTCAGTGTTTGACCGCTCGAAGACCAACATGCGATCAGCGAGAGAGAACTCGTCATCCGTCGTTTCGTTGATCGTGGCGAGGAGAACGGGCCTGTCCGGATCCGAAACGTCGCGAACCTCAAACCGCGGCGTCGCACCATCAAAGTGAGTAACAAGCAGACCATCATCGAGATGGGATTTTCCTTGCGCAGTCTGGGGAATGAATGAGGCGATGCGGGGCTGGGTCGGATCGCTTACGTCGATAATCACGCTGCGATTGAAAAACTCGACCATCGCAAGGTTGCCGTCGAGCTCAAACTCGATATTGGCAAAGAATGCTGTGTTCTCAATCTCCAGTCCTTCGCTCAAGAGCAGCGGATGGGCAGGATCGGAGATGTCGTAAAGGGCAAGATCCCACAGAACCGCAGAAGAGCCGCGAGTGAGGACAGCGAGCAGGTCGCCATCGGCTCGGGCCGACTGCAGCGATACGCCGACAGGAAGGACGAGGGACGAGACCAGTTCAACATCGTCAACATCCGTCGCATCAAGCAGTGTGATGCGATCAGCGACTGGGTGGAAGATTTCGGGGAAGACGAGCAGGTTGCCCGCCGAATCCAACTCGAGACATCGACCCGGCAATTCGTAGTCATTTACCCAGCGAATGATTGGGGATGTCGGCGTCGCGAAGGAATAGGAAACGAAGAACTCTTCATCAAAGCAGAGTGCCGCGGAGCCAGCGGGAGCAACTCCAATGGGCCTGCTGCCGTAGCCGGATCTGAAGATTGGTGCTGCAGGATTGGTGACATCCCACACCCCTGCGGGGGCCTCGCCTGTGAACATGTGACACAACGTGGATCCGCCGGTCGACACAAGCTTTGGCACGCTGTCGATTCGAGCACCGGATGCGGAACCCAGCAGCACGGGATTGCCGGGAGTGGAAGAAAGATCGAAGAGCGAGAGCCGATCGGCGGCGACCACGGCGAGTGTGGCATCAAGTCGATCGATGCGCGGAGTGCCGTCGCCCGTGCCGAGATCGATGGTGTTGATGACACTTGTGTTGACAATGTCGGTGATGTTGACGGTTCGCAGTTTCAGGCGAGAAGGTGAGGATGCGAAGTCGCGAAATGTTGTGTACAAAATGTTCTGACGAACCTGAATGCTCTCGTAATCTTGAGCGGCCAGCGTATTGCCCGTGATTGGCTGCCCGGGAGTGGTGATATCGAGCACACGGATCTCATCATCGATATTCAGCAGGCACAGGCGATTGTTGGATGAAGCGATATCCGTGATTTCCTCGTTCCAGGTGATGTCGGCCAGAACCAGCGGCGTATCTATGGTGGTGATATCCGCGACGACCAGCGACCCGATCGAATTTGACCAATCAAAGGTCGCGACGAAGAGCAGGTTATTGTGCACCTCCATGGCCGACGGCTCATAGCGAATGGGAAGCGAAGTGACACGACGCGGCGATGCAGGGTCAGTCAGGTCGTAGATTTCTACAAGTCCGGGCTGAGCCAGAAAAACAAGATTGTCGCGTGAATCCAAGAGTCGCACACTCGTCCCGATGATGCGGGACAGCGTGAGCGAGGAACATTGGCCATGCGTTGCCGTTGAAGACAAAAACAAAGCACAGATCGCCACAACCAAAGCTCGCACAAGTGCCATCATTCACTCCCTTTCGAGTGCTCATGTAGAACGCCAATGCTTCCAGCATAGTGCAACGGCCATCAAATCCCTTGTTCATTTTTTCATGCCGCTTGCCCGCGTTGACTGACGTCCGAGAAGATCTCGCCAGTCACAAGAAAAAGCCCGCCGGTTTGGTACCCGGCGGGCGTGTGCAAGAAGCTCAGATTCGGATGACTCAGCAACCCGTGCTGAACGCTGCAACAAAGTCGAGGTAGTCAAAGAAATCGATGACACCATCACCATTGAAATCAGCGGAGAAACCCGAGACGCTGAAGGCGGCGACGAAATCCAGGTAATCAAAGAAATCGAGGGTGCCATCGCCGTTGAAGTCGGCGACACAGCGGAAGCGGATACCGATGATGGTTTCGTTGGCGGTGCCACCAGCGCAGGGGGTGAGATCGACATTCACGTAGACCATGCCATCGTCGGCAAGGTCGATGCCGGGAGCGACTGTGTTGGAGGCGTTAAAATCGCTGATGATGGCATCACAATTGCCATCACCATCTGTATCGATGGGATCGCCAACAGAGATGGCAAAGCACGAGGCCAGCGATGACGCGGCACCCACAAAGAGCGTGGAAGGTGCAACGCCGGTGGTTCCGGCAGTGATGAATGCGACCTCTTCGCGATTGTTCAGTGACGATGCATCGATGACCCCGGCAAACACCTTGCCGCCGTAGGAGTTGCCTTCGCGGGCCAAGACGGTGTTGTTGTACGCGATGATCTCATCGGAAGTGGTGGCTGCGGTGGTGTCGCCGGGGACAATCCAACTTCCGGCGTTGTTAGTGCTGGGGATTCGGAATGCGACCCAATTCTCACCACCTGCGGGCGTCGGAGAGCCTTCACGTGCGATCACCGAATCTGTCGCAGAGTAATGAACAAAGAGGTCGGTGGCGGTTGCCCCCGTGGCTGTGAGTACGTGCACGCGGTGCGCGTTGTTGTCGGAAACGTCGTAGGGAAAGTTCGAAGCGCCCGTGGTGATCGTCAACCCGCCGTACGTGCCACCGCCAATCCAGAGCACATCAAACACCGGATTCGAAGGATCAGAAACCCGGAAGAAAGCGCGGTTGGTTGTTGCACCACCAACAACATCGCGAACACCACCGACGAAATACGCCGCGCCATCTGCGGTCATGGTGGGGCGAGAAGCAAATGAGGACAACTTACCGGGAAGGGTTGGAATGGGCTGGTCTTCGACAATAAGGAGGCCGAGCTGAGTCCACGCGCCATCCTGACCATCAATCGTGGGGCTGTAACAGAAGCCACCGGAATTGGAAATGCCCATGGTGCCTTCGGTGCCCGTCAACACGTTGGATGTGGCGTCGGTGTTCAGCCAGGTGACACCGGAATCAAACCAGACGAAATTGCCACCACTGGATGCACCGGTGAAACCGACTTGCCCAATCGCATTGGTGTATGGGTCATTCACGCCGCTGCACGTGAGACCGGATGTGCCGGGCAACGCCTGCCCATTAGCGATCACGATCGTGGCGCGGGTCATGGATTGTGCCGAGGCGAAACCGGCGCAGAGCGACAGAGCGAGGGTTGCAGATAAACGGTTCATATCAATCTCCTTTGAGGCAATGAAGATATCCGAATGTGAGAGAATTGTGAAGGGAAAACGAGGGAACTTTGCCAAGTGTATCGAGTGATTCTGGGGATTTGCGATGCCACGTTTGGGCGTTGTCAGCGTTTCCAGATGGCATGAACTCCAACGAGGGGATTGACGACCTGGGTGACGTGGAGGCTGACGCAGGAACTGGCGAGTGCCGCGGCATGGTCGCGGGAACACCCAAGCTCCGCAGAAATCAACTCGATCATGCGTGCTGCAGCAAGATAAGCCGCTTGATCAAGTGTGGGTGCGAAGGCCGGGGTGATCCAGGCGTCACGGGAATAGATGCGGGGCGAAACGATGCGGAGGTCTTTGCGAAGGATGACTTGGAGGTCAAGTGCTGTGAGGGGTGTTTCAATGGCAGTGCCACTGATCTCACCATCCCCTTGAGCAGCGTGGCCATCACCTGCTGAGAGAAGTGCGCCGGGAACCATGACTGGAAGATACAGAGTGGAGCCGGCGATAAGTTCGCGGCAATCCATATTGCCACCACTATCGCGAGGCGTCCAGGCGCACGCCGTTTCGTCAGGAGCGCGGTCGGGGGCTAGGCCGATGGTGCCGGGGAAGGGGCGAAGTGGAACAGTGGTGCCGAGTGACGAGCGAGCTGTGCCGCGACCTGAGGCATCGGATTCGATATCCCACGTGATGAGCGCGAGCTGGTTGGAATCCAGCCCTGCCACGACGTTCATCGCGGCGTTTCCCATGCCTTTGCCAGCGTACGTCCAGCCCCAGGAAGCGGGAAGAACGCGTCGAATGCGGATCTCCAAGGTATCGCCGGGCATGGCATCACGAATAGCGACAGGACCGGCGAGGCACGGGCCGGGAAGGCGGGGCTCAACTTTGGCGCGAGGAGCGGTGATGGACGTCGGTGGTGCAAGGCCCCAGCTGACATCTGGAACAGAAAATGTAAGCATGTCTCCGGAAGAGACTTCGAGGACGGGCCGAAGATGCGGTGTGTAGTTGCCGTGCAGATGTGCAGAATCGGGGCCGACGGTGTGGTGCATGGAGGAAGGGTACTGCGCAGATCATGACGCGGTCACTTGATGTCTTGCTGTCTACTTTTCTATAGATGCAGCGACAGGACGAGAATGAACGACAATTGGCAGCCACATGGTTGCAAGCTATTGCGTTGCAGCCAGTCCGAGACGAACTAGAAGTGGTGTATGAGCGGGTTCGTCAGGCCATCGCTGAGCGCGGCCCAACTTGCTGGACGAGTGGGAAGTGCTGCAACTTTGAGGAGTATGGGCACAGGTTGTATTGCACAGGGTTGGAAGTGGCGTATGCAGTGGCGGAGGGTGCGAAGGCAGATGCCGCAGCAATCGCGGCTGCGCGGGCGCGAGGTGGGTGCCCATTTCAGGATGGCAAGTTGTGTGGGATACAGACGATCAAGCCCTTGGGATGTCGCGTGTATTTCTGCGATGTGAAGGCGCAGGGGTGGCAGGAAGAATTGACGGAGAAGATGCTGGAAGAGATCCGCGGCATTCACGAGCGGTGGGAGATTCCTTATCGATACGGCGAGTGGCGTGGGATGCTGGAACGGTTTGCGGACGGTTCCGAGAACAGGTGAATGTGGCCTGCGCGGACGGAAGGTCCGCCACGCACGGTGCGGGCGTATCGACCCTTCGAAACCGCAGGAGCGTTCGGGTTGTGCGGAATTGACCCCGATAACCGGGAATGGGACGAGAGAGGGATGGTGATAGCCGTTAGGGGTCGATGTGAGTGAGCGCGTTGAGCGCGATCACGGAGCAACTATGCGCATTGACACGACATCTCTTGTTCAACCCGCGAATTTCGAGAGCTCGGTTGAACAATTGGAGCAGAGGGCCTTTCTCTCCACGACCGTGAGCGCAGTAAGCATCACACCAGACCCGGCCACTACGGGCGCGGCGGCGACGGTCGTGGTTGAGGCCAACGCAACGGGTGGTGTGCGGGCCGTATCCATCTTCCGAGATGTGGATGGAAACGGGCGCTGGACGGCAGGGGTTGACCAGGCCCTTGGTGACGTCTTTGTCGCAAGTCAGGATGGAAAGTTCCGCCGCAGCATCGTGCCTCAGACAGGGTGGGGACGGAACGTGCGGGTCGTGGCGGATGCGGTTTCGAACTCCGGCCAATGGTCAGGTGCGCCACGCGCGGTCACCTTCACCAACAACGCCCGCCCCACTGCGACGCTGGCAGAGCTTTCGGCATCCAGTGTGGCTCGTGGGGCCAGCATCACGGTGAATATAGATGCCAGCGACGACACTGGTATTCGCGCGGTGACCGCATTCCTGGATGTGGATGGCAACGGAGTTTGGACGCCGGGCGTGGATCGCTCTTTGGGAAATGACTACACGCGCGATTCGGTGACGGGTCGCTTCACGATCACCTTCACTGCGGGCACCGAGCTGGGCTCGGGCGGCACGGTTCGCGTCGATGCGGTGGATGCGGATGGTGCGTGGACGAACGCACCCCGAAGTGCTGGCTCCTTCACGATCAACACTCCCCCGGTGCTGGGAACACTCTCAGCACGCTGGGAGAATGCAACACTCCAGACGCCGCGGCATGCGCTGACCTTGAGTGTGAACGCCACGGACGATGGCACGGTTCGGGCGGTGACATTCTTCCTTGATCTGGATGGCAACGGAGCGTGGACATCGGGAGTGGATCAGTCGCTGGCCGATGCTTTCACCCCGACGAGCGGATCTACCTACAGCGCCACGGTGTACACCGACCTTGCGGGGCTGACGAGCGCCACCATCGTTGCTGACGCCGTGGACACGCAAGGATTGTGGACTGGGTCACGCCCCTCGGCGACGGTGACGCCATTGCGTAGTGCTCAGGTCGTGAGTTTCTTTGTGGACACCACGAGCGGATTCGCCCTGGCAGCCGAGGCATGGGTGCCGCCCACCGATTCGGCAAATGCCTCGCAGGTCAGCGGCGTTGACTACTACGCCGATGTCAACCTGAATGGGTTTGTCGACGCTGGTGATCAACTCATCGCCACCGGCACCACCGGAACATTGCAGGCCAGCGGAGCGTGGCGGTATCTTGTGCGGTTGAACTCCACACAGATCGCATCCTTGCCAACCGCGCCCTACGGATGGCTTGCTGCTCCGAGGGCTTCAACCGGCGATGGCGGATTTGTCTTGGGCCCTTCGCGCAGCGCCATCGCCCGAAGCTGGCCCATCGGCACACCGACAGTCACACGCGTGTTAGTAAACACGGATGCAATCGCGACGATTGGAGATGCGTGGAGCGTATCCGTGACTGGATTCGCCGGCAGCACGCTCACGGGCATCACTCTGTTCTTTGACACCAACCACAACGGCCGCTGGGACGGTGGCACGGATGTAGATCTCGGATTCATGACACCCGAAGAGAACCCGGGAACAGTGACCTTCACTGGAACGTACACCGCCGCTATGCGCCGGGGCGGTGTGTTCACGGCATCTGCGCTGGTGCGCTCGGGCTCAAACGACACCTGGAGCACGACGCGCTCAACCCGCACGCAGACCATCATCGCCGGGCCAACCACGACCTTGTTTGGTTCCCCCACTGTCAGTGGCAACACCATCACATTCGAAGTTGATGCACTGGATGACTTTGCGGTCCGAACGATCAACGCCTGGGTCGACACGGATGGAGACGGAGTTCGCGATGAAGGCGAAGTCGCCGCGACTGCTTCGCTCATCTCAGGAACACGTAGCGCTGGACGCTGGCGTCTAACCATCAATCTGGGCGTTGCCCCCAGCGGCAGTTACACATTGGCCTGGAGCGGCATCGACTACAGCCGCGCCATGGGAGACAGTGGCATCGCCGAAAATGTGCAGAGCGTGAGTTTCAACGCCTGAGGTCGGGAATCATGCTTGCAGCAGTTTCTCAAGATCCAACGGGCGTGTGTACATCGCCAATGAGCCGTCAGGGTGTCGTGGCCATTGATCCGGCGGGCGATCCAAATAGAGCTCCACACCATTCTGATCTGGATCGTTGAGATACAGAGCTAGGCTCACTCCATGATCCGCAGCCCCAGTCAGCGGCACGCCCGCTGCACGAAGTCGCCGCAGCGCATCCGCAAGGGTGGCTTGAGTGGGATACAGCATCGAGAGGTGAAATAGGCCGGTGCTGTGCCGGGCCGGTGGTGGCCCACCCTTGCTTTCCCATGTGTTCAATCCAATGTGGTGGTGGTATCCACCCGCAGAAATGAAACAGGCATTCATTCCAAATCGCTGCGTGACCTGAAAGCCCAGAACATCGCGATAAAACCGCAAGGCGCGCTCGACATCCGCCACCTTCAGATGCACATGGCCAATGGTGACGCCGGAATGAATGGGATCGGCACTCATGGTCAAGCCATTGGATGCAACCCGACCCGACGCGGAAACCCGCCTTGGACGAACAAAACCGGCCTATTTGCGTCCGATAACTTTGGATTCTGCGGTAAACTCGTGTGACACGCCGGTCACAGGGTGAATCACATGATCTGGTCCCGCCTTGCATCGCAAGGAATCCATGAGATAATCGTTGAATCGTATGGACTGGTCTGCAGACTGGATGCCGTGCGGGGTGATGGAAGGGTCGCGGCACGATGAGAGACCGATTGGATGACACAGACCACACCGGTTTTCGCCACGCGCTGAAGGCGCGAAAGGCGACGCACCTCCAAAATCAGAGGCAGGAATCTCGCTGGCTTGAGCCCTTGGAAAGTCGCGAGCTGCTGGCACCAACCGTGTCATTCTTTCAGGCGGTCCCAGCGACGGTTTCTCCCGGACAGACGATCACGTTGCAGGCCGATGGTGGAGCAGGCGCCGGCATCCGGGCCATGTCCTTTTTCCGTGATGCCAACCTCGATGGCCGTTGGACTCCTGGTGTCGATGAGGCGCTCGGCGATGCCTTCAACCGCAATACCACCACCGGCTTTTATCAGGTTTCCTTTGCTGCACCCTCTATCTGGGGCCGCAACGTTCGCTTCGCGGTCGATGCTATAGACAACAACGGCGAGTGGACCACCGGAGCTCTGCGAACCGCAAACGCCGTCATCAATGTGGTTCCGATTGTCACTTCCATCAACGTGACACCCTCGGTATCACAGCCGTTTCAGACGCTCACGATCAGTGCAACAGCCAGCGACGATCAGGCCGTCCGGGCCGTCACGTTCTTTCTTGATCGTGACAACAACGGCCGATTCACCCCCGGTCTGGATTCGCCGTTGGGTGAAGACCTGACTCCCGATGGTCTGGGTCGCTACGAAATCACCACAGTGAGCGATTCTTCTTGGCCTCTCAATTCCCGCATTATCGCTGATGCCGTCGATTTCGACGGATTCTGGTCAGGAAATCCACGCAGCCAGGTCGTGCGGATCGGCAATCCCACCCCACCCACCATTTCCAACCTCACCACAACCGTCACGCGCGGCGTGAGCAACCCAATCATCACCATTGAAGTCACCGCCACGGACAACACGCTGGTACGCGCTGTGACCTTCTGGGTTGACTTCAATCAGGATGGCCGATGGACTCCTGGTGTGGATATGCAGTTGGGAACGGCAAACACAGCAAAAGTCGGGCAACCCACAATTTTCACGATTTCAGTCCCCTCGGACTTTGCGGGCATGCAGACGATTCCGATCGCCGCAGACGCGGTCGATGTCGATGGAACATGGTCGCTTACTCCCGCTTCGGGATCAGCAACGAATCAGCGTATCTATCAAGTCATGTACCTGACCGCTGAGAACATCGGCCTGGGTGTCCTCAAGCTTACCGCTGGCGCATGGAGCCCCGCGTTCTTCGATCAACCCGCGGCAAATGTCGATGTGGTCCGCTTCTTCTACGACGCCAACAACAACGATAAGTTTGACAACGGTGATACTGATCTGGGACTTTCCACCGCCTTCAGCGATATCGATGTCGGTCGTGAGTTCACCAAAGTCATCGCGATTGACTCCACATGGCCACTGCCACGAAAGATCGGCGCAGCAGTCCCGATGCCCTCGAATACAACAATGGAATGGACCGGAGCGATGGGTCCTCTCCGGTTTTCCAAATCCCGCGTGTTTGGCAATGTGCCGGTGGTAAGTTCTCTTGATGTCATCATCAACAACCCCAGTGCCTTCCTCACCCCCGGTGCCACCGTCACACTGAATGCAACAGTCAGCGCCAACAACGGCATCGACGTCGTGAGTTTCTATTACGACCGTGACAATAACGGCCGGTGGGATGCAGGAGTGGATATCGACCTGGGATTTGTGCGCCCAACGGCTGGCCAAACCACCGCCAGCGTCTCCATCGACTATCCCGACGCCGCGCGCCACGACGAAAAG
>CAYTYD010000021.1:0-21021 GCA_964441555.1 uncultured Phycisphaeraceae bacterium
CGCGTAATGCTCGGCAGAAATGCCGATGTCGCCTCGCTTGGCATCCAGAACCACCCAAAGTCCAGCGTTTTTGGCGTGAGCGATAGTTCGCTCCAAGGCGCGAAATCCCGCTGATCCGTAGCGTTCGAAGCAGGCGCTCTGCGGCTTGATCACGCCAATTGTGCCTCCAACGGCATCGACAATTCCCTTTGAGAATTCCTCAATCGCCTTCACTGGATCTGAAGAGAGGCCGACGGGGAGTTTCTCGACCACGGGGTCAAGGCCGACGCACGCCGCGCAACCGACACGATTGACGATATCTGCGAAGGAGTCGATGCGATCGGTCGCGGTGGTCATGGGTGCTCCTGAAAGTGTGGTCAGCGTATCGCGTATCGATGTCGATTTGTCGGCAACAATGGGCGAATGGATGCGCCAATCGATATTCAGGTGGATCGAACGGTGGGCGTGCTACTTACGTGGACGAGCGGAGAGACATCGTTCTACCCAATGGTGTATCTGCGAAAAATGTCTCCAAGTGCCGACATGCGGCAGTTGCGTGAGGAAATGGCGAGAAACCCGTTGACGGTGCTCCCTTCAGGGCTGGCGATACGCCAAGGCCCGCTCATGGCCACCGAAGTCGAACTGGCTGGCAACTATGCACTCAAGATCGCCTTCAACGATGGACATAACACCGCCATCTACTCATGGGTGTATCTGCGAGAGATTGACCCACATTTGGAGCCACCAGCAAACTTCCTGTCTTCGAACTCATCAGACCACTGAACAGACATGGCCCAGGAAGATGCACAACCCGCAGACGACGACTCTCGGCGACCTCTGCATCGCCCCGCTCACGATGCGCCAACGCTTCCTCGAAGCGTGACCGTGGACCTGATGACGCCAATCGAACGTGTGCCTGCGATCGTCACTTCCCTGCGCCCTGCAGCAATCCGCGGTTTAGCCGCACTGGAGTTGACCAATGTCGGGCGTCTGATTGCACATGTGCCCATGCGCGTGGAGAAGCTCGCCGCGGAGGCACCTATCGCCGAATTGGTGGCAGGGCAAAATATCTCGGCACGCGGTGAAGTGGTGGCAACACGAATCGCAACACGGCCCGCCACGAGCAAACCCAGATTTCAGGCCGTTGTCGTCGATGGTGCTTCGAGGCTGGATTGCACGTGGTTCAATATGAACTACCTGCACGATCGCATCACGCCGGGGATGCGCATCCGGGTAGAAGGCAAACTGGCTAAGTATCTTGGCGGCTTACAACTGGTGAATCCGAAGTGGGAAGCCCTTCCCGTAGATGGGAATGAACCGGCACTCCGCGATGAAGAGCTGCGGCCGGTGTATCCCGCGAGCGAGCGCGCCCCCACCGCGACCATTCACAAGGCGATTCTGGCCGTGCTGGATGACGCTCTGCCTTTGATCGAAGATCATTTGCCAGAAAGATACCGCTCTGAGCGGGACCTGCTCGCCCTATCCGACGCGTATCGATTAGTACACACGCCCGTGCAGGAGGATGACTATCTCAGAGGGCGGCGGCGGCTTGCCTTTGATGAGCTGCTTCTGTTGCAACTTGGTGTGCACCTCAAACGCGCTCATTTGCGGCAGACCTTGAGCGCAACGCCGCTCACACATTCGGATCTGCTGGATCAGCGCATACGCGCCTTGGTCCCCTTTGAATTGACACCGGCTCAGGACAGTGTGGTCAAGGAAGTCATTGCGGATCTCACCAAACCAACACCCGCGAATCGCTTGATCCAGGGTGATGTCGGTGCGGGCAAGACCATCATCGCGCTGTACGGCATGCTGATGGCGGCAGCCAGCGGTCATCAGGCGGCGCTGATGGCCCCGACGGAAATCCTGGCCGAGCAGCATTACAAGAGCATCACTCAGATTCTCTCCAATTCTCCCCACTCACGCGTGCAGGTGCGGCTGCTGACCGGTGCGACGCCCGCCGCAGAACGCCGGGCCATTCTCAAAGGGCTGGTTGCCGAAAGTGGACCTGACCGAATCGACCTGCTGATCGGCACGCATGCGCTGCTGACGGAGTCTGTCCGCTTTGCTTCTCTCGCGGTGGCGATCATTGATGAACAGCACCGCTTTGGCGTGGCGCAGCGGGCTCGTCTGCGCACGTCTGCCACCGTCGATGATGGCACAGGAGAGGCCAAAACCCCGCATGTGATCGTGATGACCGCGACGCCGATCCCCCGCACCTTGGCCATCACGCTTTTTGGTGATCTGGACATCTCCACCGTGCGGGGCTTGCCTCCGGGAAGGAAGCCAATCACCACTCGTGTGGTAAAGCACGACAAACGCAGCGCGGTGTACGAATTCGTCCGCGAGCGGATTCAGGCGGGAGAGCAGGCCTTCATCGTCGCGCCAGCGATTGAAGATGCCGGCAACGCTGCGGCCAAAAGCGTCAAGACCCTGATGCTCGAACTTGAGTCCGGATTACTCAAAGGATGCCGCCTGGCGATGATGCACGGCAAGCTCGCCCCACCCACTCGCGATGAGATCATGGGCAAGTTCAGAGCTGGAGAAATTCAGGCCTTGGTGGCCACTACCGTGATCGAAGTTGGCGTTGATATCCCTAACGCAACCGTGATGGTGATTGAGGATGCCGATCGCTTCGGGCTTGCTCAGTTGCACCAGTTGCGAGGGCGGGTGGGACGAGGAGAAAGACCATCGGTGTGTGCGTTGCTCGCAGGCGACAACATCACAGAGGCCGGATTGAAACGACTGGAAGCCATTGCCTCGACTCAGGATGGCTTCAAGATCGCGGAAGCTGACTTTGAACTGCGGGGCCCGGGCGAAATCTTCGGCACGCGACAATCCGGCATTCCACCCTTCAAAGTGGCTGATCTGTCGCGCGACATGGATCTCCTAAACCTGGCCCGCATTGATGCCGCGGCGTGGATTGCACGATCTCCTGAACTCAAAGCAGTTGACGAACGCCTGCTGCGTCGCCGCCTGATGATGCGTTACGGCGAATCTCTGGGCCTTGGTGATGTCGGCTGAAATCAGGTGAGCTTGAGGGCAAAGAAGATCGCCGTGAAAATCAGGTCGGCGATCGTGATGGCCACGATGCACTGAACGACCGTGGCGGTGGTGCTGCGACCCACACCATCCGCGCCCGATGATGTGCCCACCAGCTTCAAACCGTTGGCACAGGCAATCGTGCCAACCAGCAAGCCGAAGATCCCTGCCTTTGCCACGCCGGTAAGAAAGTCGACCATCTTGGCCTGCTGCAGCGTGTTTTCGATGTAGGTCACACGAGGAATATCCAACGCCAGCACACTCACCGCCATCGCCGCGCCGATCGCCACCACATCCGCCAGTACCGCGAGGAGCGCCATCGACACGCTCGTCGCCAGCACCCGGGGTACCACCAAAAACCTGATCGGGTTGAGGGCGTGCGCCTCTAAGGCATCGATCTCTTCGCTGACTGCCATGGTGCCGATTTCCGCGGCAATCGAAGCTCCGGCAAAGCCCGTCAACACGATGGACCCGATCAATGGCCCAAGCTCTCGCAGAATCGCCACACCGATGATGTTGGCGACCGCTTCGCGGCTGCCATATTCATCCAAAGGAGGTGCAAGTTGCAACGCCAGAATCAATCCCACGCACCCCGACACCAGGCACACGATCAGAATCGACCGCACGCCTACACGCACCATCTGCGTGATGACGGCGGTGTGCCCTAGCCGCGTGCCTTTGCCAAAGCAGCCGCGAATCAGCCAGTGCGTGGCGTTGATGAGAAGAATCAGCACATAACCAATGTGATCCAGAATCGCAAAGACTCGTCCACCAACACCACGACCAAACCAAGCCAGCGGAGAGGCCGACGTGGGCGCAAGCGTCGAGCCGCGGCGAAAGCCCGAAGGCGTTGCCTGAGTCGTTGGCTTCTGCTCGGATGTCTGCGAAGGGTCAGACATGTACCTCAGTGTACCGTACTCATCCATGAGACGCGCCAAGGCAAGGAGACACAGCCGCTTGCTCGGTCTCACCTCATCGTGAAATTCACTCAGATCTGAAGTCCAGCGTTCACATCCGGCACGATCGCAAAGACCGTGTTGAGGCGAGTGAGGTCAATGATGCTCTTGACCTTGGGTGTCAACCCCGCCAATGCGAGCTTTGCGCCGCGCTGCTTGGTCCGCTGCAAGGCCTCGACCAGCGTCGCCAGACCCGGCGTATTGATGTACTCAACCTTGGAAAGATCCACGACCAGAATGGGTGTCTTCTTGTCGTTGGCGCTGCGGAGTGCCTCTTGAAAGGGCTTGGCCTCGGTATAGCCGATGTCGCCCACAGGCGTCACGACCATGGCCGCGCCACGCTGATCTATTGTGATGTTGATCGGGCCAGCGGCCATGCTCAGGCAACCTCCTTGGAAGACTTCGATTGTTCTGATGCTGCATCGGTGCAACAGGGTTCATCGTGTTCGCAGCGGCAACTCGCCCCCGGCAGCGCAGACTTGGGGCCAGCCCCATGCTTGACCATCGTGAGCTTCATCCCATGTCCATCACGACGTGCGTACGTCGCCTCGTCCATGACTTGCTTGATGATGTGCACACCCAGCCCGCCTGGCCTCACATCATCCAGATCGCGGCTCTTGATCTTTTCCGGGTCCACCTGCCGCGCTTCGTCTTCAATCTCAATGCGAATGCGTGGCGGGTTCTCTGCGTTTCCTGCCGTACCCGACTCCGACCAGATCGACACCCAGATGGGTCGATCCGTCTGCCGGTCGTAGCCGTGACGAAAGACATTGCACAGGGCCTCGTCGACCGCAAGAGCGATCTGCGAGCAATCCATGTCGGAAAAACCGGACCTCCGCGCAATCCAGGAGACCATCTCCCGGGCACCGGAGAGGAGCATGGGGTCGCTCTGCATCTGCAATTTCACAATCGGCGATGCGTTCAACGCGTGCCTCCTGCACCAGCGGCCCGTTCCGACTTCTCGGCGGCGAGTCGCGCCTTCCACGCGTCGATCGCTCGATCACGCTCCGGCTCTGATGCGGTGGAATCGTATCCGAGGGTTGTCCCCTCCATCTGCTCCAGGGTGGTGATGGCTAACACCCGCGTCGTCGCATCATCCGAATCCAGCATTCTCACCAGATCCGCTCGCGTGGAACGATCACCACTTCTGGCGGCCTGCACAATCGCCTCATTGCGAGCCGCGGGTTCGGGCGAGTCAAAGCCGCGTGGCATAGCGGGCGTGCACCCGGCACATAAGACACACGCCCATGCTGCCATCAGCATGAAACCCACCTGCGCAAACAACCCCCAGCGTCGAACTGCCATGCACTCAGGATATCCCATTCCCAACGCTGATTTCGCACGCGGCTCAGCAATCAACAAAGACCGGTCGCCGCGAAGCACCCGGTCCTTGGTTGAAGTTGATCCTGATTTCAGCACCCGGAACTGAAAGCCGCGACAAAGTCCAGGTAGTCAAAGAAGTCCACCGCACCATCCCCGTTGAAATCCGCGGCACAGGGGTTGTACACCGCGACAAGGGAGGCGTTGCTTGACTTGCTCGCACACCCATTCGTGGCAACACAGTGGTAGAAACCAGCATCGCCCACAGCGACACCCAAGATCGTCATGATCGGCGTGGTTGTCCCAAAGAAACGAGAATCGTTTGAGATCGCTACACCGTTGCGGTACCACTGCCAAGATGTGCCGTTGGCGGTGACGCCCATGGTGATGATTCCACCGATGATCATTGACCAATCGCGGGGCTGAGCACTGTAGTTGATCGTTGAAGTCGTGCTGATCAGCACCGAACCCTGATTTGTCGTCCGGTTGGTCGTCGCGATATCCGGAGAGCCATCACCATTGAAATCACCGACCGCGACGCAGGTGGGATCGGCAGCGGTTGCCAGTGTCACCGCAGCATTGAAAGTGCCATCGCCGTTTCCAGTCCTGATCTGCACTGACGCCGCTCCATCCACAGGCACAATCAGGTCAAGTTTGTCGTCACCATTGATGTCAGCGATTCCGACATTCTGCGAGAAATTGACTGTCCCGACGACAATAGACGTCGCCGCCTGGAACGTGCCGTTGAGATTGCCAAGTTGAATGTACACAGCATCAGAGCCCTGATTCAGGACGACGAGATCTTCCACACCATCTCGATTCAGGTCGGCAATCTGAGTGAACGTACCACCACCCGCTCCGGTGTTGACCGCCGCCTGAAATGTCCCATTCCCGTTGCCACGCAGGATCGAGACGCCGCCAGTGCCACCCGCACCGCCGCGGCTGACGGCTAGATCGAGCTTGCCATCGTTGTCAAAGTCTGAGATCCCCATGCCGTAGGCGTTCGGGCCCAAGTTGTAATCCACTTTCGGTGCGAATGCCCCGCCTCCACTATTCAGTAAGATCGAGACAGTTCCCGCGCTTTGATTCGCCACCGCCAGATCAAGCCGACCATCGGCATTGAGATCCGCGATCGCGCATTGACGAGCATTGCTTCCGGTCGGGTAGCTCACTGCCGCGGCGAACGTGCCGTTGCCGTTGTTGAGCAACACAGAAATGTCGTCAGAACCTAAGTTCGTCACCGCCAGATCAAGGCGACCATCACCATTCAGGTCACCTGCGGCAACACTGCTCGGTGCGCTGCCGACGGTGTAGTTGACCGCGGCTACAAACGTCCCATTGCCGTTCCCCATACACACTGAGATGGTGGTGGTGCCAAGGTTGGCGTAGATCAGATCGAGCTTACCATCGGCATTGAGATCGGCCGTCGCCATCGCCAGAGGGCCAGCACCCGTCGAGAGCGTTGTGAATGCGTTGAATGTCACCGGGCATTGCGCAAGCGCGGTGCTCGCAAGTGCTGCCAGGATGAAAGATGCCGAACCAACTTTGATGGGTGTGCGAGCCATGATGAGACCTCCTGAGTGGGTTGCTTCATGCCGCACGCAACAGCGGGACGGCCGGAAGAAGGACTCACTCGGAACGAGATACTCACTGCTCAGGCGCAAACCATTTCGCGCGATTTTCAGTTATTTCTTCGATTCGCCCGCACCCGACCCCTCGCCCGCTCTTTCCTCCGCCCCGTTTAACATCGCTTCCGCCGCGGCAATCAAGGCCCTTGCCCCCTCCAAGTTCCCCTCGGTTCCAAGCGATTCCTGCGCCTTCACCACCGCCTCGCGGGCCAGTTCCACCACCCCTTCCCCCACCGCCATGCGGGCAAAATTGGCATAGAAAGCTGCTCGTCGCCCGTGCCCCTCAGGCGCAAGCTCATCGCGCCGCTCCCACACCCACTTGACCATCTCCACCCTAGAGACCGCCACACCGGCCTGCTGGCACGAGCCCACTGCCGTCGTCACACTGCTTGGAAAATTCTCAAGTTCACCAACGGTCGCCAGCATCAAGCGCGCCTTGATCGCGTGCGCATTCCAGAGCACGCACTCCTCACCGTGCCCCGGCCAACGTGTGTAGAGCTGCCGCAGATAGTTGATGCGGGTCTCGGTCAACCAGTCAAAATCCTTCGCCTGAGCACTCTGCAGTTCATACGTCTTCAGCAGATACTTCTCCGCTTTCTCAAATTGCCCCGGCGTGCTGTACCCGAGCCCCGCAATCGCATAGATATGCGACCGGAAGGGATGCCCCGGCGGCGTTGCCTTCTCCACCTGCTCCGGCAACCCCTCCAGCAGCCGGATTACCTCATCCCTGTCCTTTGCATTGAGCAACGAAACCACCAGATTTGCCCGCGCTGCCAACGTATCCAGATGCTCCGGCCCATACACCTTGATCATGAATTCCAGGTTCTTCCGCCGCATCTCCACTGCCGCCGAAGTGTTCTTGGCACCCGTCTCACAGGCCACCAGCCAGTTGTAGATATTGGCCAGTGGCGAGCGATTCGCAAACGGGTCCTTCTCCGCCAGCCCCTTGGCCCGCGTCAATATCTCGCGCGCCTCATCCAGTTTCCCCAGCGTCACCAGCGCCCCACCCACGTTGTTCATTGCCGTGATCCGCTCAAAATTCCCCGGCCCCAGGCGTGCTTCCGCCTTCCTCAGCGACTCACTCCCCACCCTCAGCCAATCCTCATTTTCCTGCAACATCTGGTGCGATGACGCTAGACAGTTCAGTACGCGGATGTATTCCACGCTCTCTCCGCCATGCACCTTCTCCACCAGCGGCAACGCGGCAAGGTATTCCTCCTTGCTCTCCTTCCACTTCCCCACCTGCTTCAGCACCGCGCCAAGATCCACCCGCAGCGACCCTTCAATCTCCGGATCATCAGGAAACCGCCCCTTCAATTGCTGCGTCGCATCTGCCAGCACATCCATCACCTTCACTTCCCATCCCTTGCGCTCCGGGCTGGCCGCCAGCAGCACACCATCGATCATGTATTCCTTGAACGCCGCGTTGAGCCGCTCCTTGGCATCCGCCCGCTCGCGCGCTATTTGCTCCTTCACATACAGCACGGTGCTGATGACAAGGCCGCTCATCACCGCCAACGCTGCCGCCGAAAGCCCCACCACCAAACCCTTGTTCCGCTTCGCAAACTTGCTGAATTGGTCCAGCGCTGTCGCAGGCCTCGCAAGAATCGTCTCGCTCCTCAGATATCTCCGCAGATCCTCTGCAAACGCGGCAGCCGTCGCATACCGCCGCTCCCGATCCTTCTCCATCGCGTGCAGGACGATGGTCTGAAGGTCCCGATCGAGCCGCGGCTCACCAAGTCCCTGCATTGTCGACGGCGGGTCATCCCGCACGATCCGCGCTGCCTCCGCAATCTGCTTCCCCTTCAAGTCGTGCGGCAGTCGCCCGGTGATCAATTCATACAGAATCACACCCAACGCATACACATCCGTCCGCGCATCGACTGATTCCGAATCACCGCCCAACTGCTCCGGGCTCATGTAGTTGATCGTGCCGATCACATGCCCCTGCTCGGTCACCTGCGTGTGCACCGTGTCTGGTTCCAGCACCCGCGCCACACCAAAATCCAGAATCTTGGGCTGCGGCCCACCCGCTCGCGAACGCAATTGCGAATCCCCCGCAATCGTCTCTGCCAGCACATCCGAAACCAGAATGTTCCCGGGCTTCAAATCCCGGTGAATCACACCCTTGGTGTGCGCGTGCTGCACCGCATCGGCGATCTTGGCCACCAGCTCAACTCGCTCAGCAAGCGTCAGCCCCCCCAACCTCCCCAACTCCCCCACCGCCTCATTCAAGGGCTTGCCACCGACAAAGTCCATCGCGAAAAACGCCACCGGCCCGTCCCGCGTCTCAGCCGTCCCCGCCTCATAAATATGCGTGATCCCCGGATGCTGCAGCCGACCCAAGACGCGAATCTCGCGTTCAAAGCGGCTTCGCAATCCCGCCGAGTTCCACCCCCGCCGAATGATCTTTAGCGCCACCTCGCGATGCGGGTTGCTCTGCTCGGCCAAGTACACAACCCCCATCCCACCCTGCCCGATCATCGAGCGAATCGTGTATTGCCCGATGCGCTCCGGGGTCCGTGATCCATCAACTTCCCTGAACAACTGGCGACCGATCTCACCCTGCCCCGAATCCAGCACCCCACTCGGCTCATCATGCGCTGCCAGCAATTCACGCACCGCTGCCTGCACCCGCGGCTCATCACCACATTCCTTTTTCAAAACCACCTCGCGCTCACCACGAGGCGCATCACACACTTTCCCAAACACCTCGCGCACCCGCGCAATATCTCCACTCGACAGTGGCTCATCCCGCTGCTCGCTCACTTGATCAACTCCCGCTGCACCCAGGCCCGGATGAACTGCGCATCCAGCGTCACCGTCCGCTCCGACACACCCAACAAGTCCGCCACCTTGTCCACCGGCAACCCCGCCAGATACCGCAATTCAAACACCTGCCCCAGCCGCGGATCAACCTCCGTCAATCGCGTGATCGTCTCATCAAGTGCAATCAGATCCAGCGGCTGGCCGCCTTGCTGATTCGGCCCCGCAATCGCCGGCGCATCCCGCCCGCCCAGCATCACCGTCACGCCGCGCCGCTTCTCCGCCTGCTTGGCCCGGGCATGATCCGTCAGCAGGTTCCGCATCGCCATCGCCGCCGCCCGCACAAAGTGCTTTCGATCATTCCAAGGCGTGGCATCCGTGCACAGCATTTTGATGCACACCTCGTTCACCAGCGCAGTCGGCTCCAACGTGTGATTCGCCGGCTGCTCCTTGAACAGATTTCCCGCGATCGCCCGCAACTCGCTGTAGGCAATCTCCAAAAGCAGCGGCATCGCCGCGTCATCCCCCGCGCGGACCCGATTCAGAATGACCGTCATGTCATGCCGCTCTGCCACGTCCACAGAGTAGCCGATTCACCATTCTCCACAAACCACACGACATGGGCTTGGGTGGCACCGGTCTCCAGAACCGTGTGTATCAGAGGCAACCTTCCGCTCACACCCCCATCGCGTACGCTCTCCACACAGGGGATCGACCAGCCGTGTTCAATCCGAACACCCGGAGGCCTCGCCATGTCCAACTCCAACTCCAACGCGACGACCAATGAGTTGAGTCGTCGAAACATCCTCCTCTTGGGCGGTCTGGGTTCCATAGGCCTCAGTTCCGTCGGACTGGCTTCCGCCATCCACACTCAACCTCAACCGGACACCAATCCACTCCCGGGCGCTTGGCCCACCTTTCCGCGGCACGATCCCGCCCTCATCTCCGAAATCGTCGGCAAATCACACTTCGATGAAAAGCGCGTACGCGAACTGATCCAGATGCACCCCTCACTCGTCAACGCCGCCTGGGACTGGGGTTTCGGAGATTGGGAAACTCCCCTCGGCGCGGCATCTCATGTTGGCCGCCGCGAAATCGCCGAGTTCCTCATTGAAAACGGCGCTCGCTTCGACCTCTTCGCGGCAGCCATGCTCGGCTACACCGATGTCGTCAAGGCCTTCATCACCGCCAGCCCCGGCTCGCAGCGTTTGCTTGGCCCCCACGGCATCACGCTGCTGGCCCACGCCAGAGCGGGCGGCGACAAATCCAAAGACACTCTCGACTACCTCACTTCTCTGGGTGATGCTGACAAAGGCCTCGAAACCAAGCCCCTCACCGAAGAAGAACGCAAACGCTACCTCGGAATCTACCGCTATGGCACCAACCCAAACGAGCAGATTGAAATCAAACTCAACTCCCGTGGCCTGATGACATTCATCGCCTCCGGCGGTCAGCAATCCATCCATCATGTGGGCGATCACACCTTCTTCCCGGCAGGTGTATTCACCACGCGAATTGTGTTTGACCTTGCCGCCTCGCCAGCGACACTCACCATCACCGCGGGCACCAATCAATTGACCGCGAAACGCCATGCACCGGAGTGACCGCTACCCCACATCACCGCGCGTTCTCGATGTACGCGCCAATCGCTTCATCTCGGCCCGGAGGGCCGCCGGGGTGTAGCCACGGGTCAGGTCGCAGAAGGCGACCGCAGCCCGTGGAAGGCACACCCATCATCTCTCTAGACGGTTTCTCGATGCACTGACTTTGCTCCACACTCCCTTTCACCCGCAGGGTGAACGAAAATAGCCAGGGGTGGCTCTGCACCCCTGGACAGCATCCCCATCCATCTCTACGCGGACTCCCGATGCCCGCGTCCGTGAAGACATCTGCCTTGTGCCTTCTCACCACGAAGTGGTGACATTGAATAGCCGGGGGTTGTCGCTTAGCGACACCCCCGGAAAACACCCCACACCGATCTGCACGGTTTCTCGATGCAGAGGCCTGTAACAGCATCCCCATCCATCTCTACGCGGCCTCCCGATGCACTGAGCCGAAGACGGGTCAGTGACACAAATCCACATCAGTGCCACCCGCTGAGTGCGGCATTCCAAGATCACGAACCGCATTCTGGGCAACGGTTCGATCGTCCTAGCCCGGTGTGGTCATATCCACAATTCAAACAGCGTTCGAATCGGTCGCTGCGAAGTGCTCGTCGGATCGCTACGCACAAGAGTAGAAGGTTTGTCACAACAAACATCCAAAGAGGAATTTCCAGCCCCCAAAAGTCGCCCAATTTATACCATTTGAATCTCCACACAAGAGAGGGAGCGGCGTCGTTCCAATCGACATAAACAACATCTGTGACCAAGTCGACAGGTCGATGCGACATCTGCAGTAGACCGTTGGAAATAAACAGACTGTGTCTTCCACTCCAACTATTAATTACAACTACAAACCAAATGCTACCAATCCACAAGCATGTTGAAAGTAATACTGCGGCCGCAAGCCATGCCACTGATTTATCGCGTAAGGCAGTTCTACGGATCCAACAATACTCAAGCAGTCGAGTGGGCATTTGTTGCTTCTTCAGAAGGACTTGCTCCGTTCGTCAACGTGCCACATTTTATGGCAAGTGGCACGAAACAAACTGGCTTGACGTGCCACTGACCCGTCTTCGGGTCAGTGAGAATCGGCCAGAAACGCTCTGACCGCCGAAACCAGCGGTCAGTGGCACGAAACCAGATCAATGTCACCCGCCGGAAGGGAACGAGGAAACTCCGGATGAAAATATCGGAAATGCTGACGTGACGGCTGAACCACAGTGCACTTGTCTTTAGACTCGTGTTGTAGGGGCACGAATGTCCGGCCTGATGCTTCCCTGCATTGTGAATATCAGGGGTTTCCACCTCTGGTGGCGAATACCATCTCACCGTGTCACAAAAGGATTCAACGCCCGACACCAGTTCATTTTGGCGCAAGCTGCTTCTGCTGCCATTGATTCCGCTTTTACCGCTCTATCTTGTGCTGCTTGCTCTCTTCCTCGTAGGCGGATACGTCTTTACCGAAGCACAGCGAAGGATGCGCGCATGGCAGCTTCGCGGAACAATGCAAAAGGCGGCAAGGACCGCTACTTGGGCCGATATCGAGGCAGACCTGGCATCCGGCATCGGAACGGTCATCGTCGATGCGCCGTGTTTGGGTTGGAACGATGCCGACATTTGGTGGACGCGCGAATCAGTCACGCAACGAGCGGCAATCGAAGGACTCACTCTGTTGAACAAATCGTCAACCGATTCGATGCGAGACGAACATGATGCTCGCATGAAAGAGTCCGAGTTCGACCGCTGGTGCGAAGTGCGCTACTTCGATCCCGCTCGCGGCATGGCCAAGCTCGTACAGACTTCCCACAGTCGTCGCGATCGCGACAAACTGAAATCACGCATTGAGAATCTCAAGTCGACCTTCTCAACGATTGAGTACGTGGGAACGCACAGTGGGTTGGCCCGCATGGCTATCAAGGCAAATCAGAGCGATGAGTCATAAGACCCCGTCAGTCGTTCTCTGCCGCATCAAAACCACGCCGCTTCAGCGGCGTTGCCCACTTTCAGCCCACGGCTTCAGCCGTGGGTGCCTGTGGACCAACACACATCACAGCGCATACACGAATCAGGCCGTTTATCGGCCTTCCAGCTCCGCGACGAAGCATGACTCGTGCTTCAGAGCAGAGCGCTACTTCTTGATGGGATCGATCTCAAATCGAAAATAGTCAGCAAGCTCAGCTTTGATGCTGTCTTCACGAACAGCCTCCGTAACCATTCCCGGGCGAACGACTGTATAGGTATAACTCTTGTCTTCATTCTGCACTCTCGAAATCAAGAGTATCTCCGTACCGTCAATGTCCACCCCGGCCCAGGTGTCCTTATGAGGATTCACGAACAGATCTCCAAAGCCGGTTGTAGTGATTCCATCTGCTGCATACTTCGAACGCACAAGTTGCACATATGCATCAGCCACATCTCTCACACTCAGCGTCGTTTCATAATCAAACGATTTGGATATATGAGTACCAACTCTCCTTAGAAACGAGTCCAGATTGAGTTTTTTTCCAAGCGGTGGCCGCATGATGGAAACTACAACTGTCGCTGTCAACACGATGACAAACAACACGAATGACTTGCGAATTGGCTTTGCAATTTCTTTGTTCGGCATCATGAAGCTCTATCTCTCGCAAGGCAGGTGGCACTGATCTGAATCTGTGCCGCTGACCGCTGGTTTCGGCGGTCAGTGCATACATCACCATATTCACACAGACCGCTCATTCGGGGCAAGACGTACCGGTGCCAGAATCCAAATCAACACCTATCGCCGCTATCAATCAAAACACTCATGATCGCCAATTTGAGTCATCATCTGCCCACTCTGCCAAAACGCGCGCTCGCGATTGCAACAACGGGGTCAAAATCTCTCGCTGGCCGAGCTCACCGATCGTCGCGTTCTCGACATTTCTGCTATCCTTCCACGCTGTGACGAGTTCAATCCAGTTGCGTGCAAAGACCTTCATGACTTTTCGAGGGTCCTGCGGTCCATCTACATCACTCGATGAGATGTAGTCGGTGGGCAAATCACCCGCGATTACCCACCAACCGATCCATCCAGGCCGCGCGATGCTCTCGATGGCCCAGATTGAGACATATGGAGAAAGATGCCACGCTGGCCATTCACCGATAGCTCCGTGCTCAACGCCTTGGCGACGAAGATAGTCAACCACGATCTGCCGTTGATCGCGGCACCAGCGACCATCGGCCTCAATGTTTTCTGAGTGTGGATTGGAATTGCCCATCGCTTGTTGTGTTTGGATTCGCTTGGGAACGGCAAACCGTATGCGGAGCGGGATTTGAGCGAATTGCTTCCACACGCCGGTGAATGGTGGCGCATCCTTCCTCGCCGGTTGCAAGGCACTTCTTCTCCCCATTTCCTCTCCCCTCCGATCGACCTCTGCGCCTTTGCGCCTCTGCGTTGAACTGCCTTGTCAATTGGCCCTTTGGCCATGTGTCGATTTGGCCATTTGCGTCCCGCCCCCCTACCGTCCCTTTTGGAGCCCCGCCGAAGGGCGGGTTGTGCACATGAGTACGTTGTCGGCACCCCTCTCCGGTTCCCTCCCCACTCCCCCCGCTGGCACGCAGATCGTCCCGATCGTGGACTTCGGCGGCCAGACCGCCCAGCTCATCGCCCGGCGCGTCCGCGAGTGCGGCGTCTTTTCCATGCTCATTTCGCCCCGCATGTCCGCCGCCGAGATCGCCAAACTCAACCCCAGCGGCATCATCCTCTCCGGCGGCCCTTCCAGCGTTTATGACGAGGGCTCACCTCAGATCGACCCCGCCGTCTTTGATCTCGGTGTCCCCGTCCTTGGCATCTGCTATGGCATGCAACTGGCTTGTCAGGTCCTCGGCGCCACCGTCAGTCGCGGCAGTCATCGCGAGTTCGGCCGCGCTCAGATCGATATCGCCCCCAGCGGCACCGCCCGCGGCGGCCTCTTCCACGGTGTGCCCAGTCACACCACCGTCTGGATGAGCCACGGCGATCAGGTGACGGAGCTCAACAAAGCCGATCTCGAAGTCATCGCCTCCACCCCCACCTGCCCCTACGCCGCAGTCCGCTCCCGCCCGGGCAAGCGCACCTTCATCGGTGTGCAGTTCCACCCGGAAGTCACCCACACCCCCCACGGCCGCGACCTCATCCGCAACTTCCTCTTTGACACCTGCCAGTGCACCGGCGATTGGAAAATGGCAGACTTTGCCAATGCCGTCAGCGCCCGTGTTCGCGATCAGGTTGGCAGTGGCCATGTCATCTGCGGTCTCTCCGGCGGTGTGGATTCCTCCGTCGTCGCCGCGCTTCTGCACAAAGCCATCGGTTCGCAACTCCACTGCGTCTTTGTCGATACCGGCCTGCTCCGCTCCGGCGAGCGCGACTTGGTCGAGTCCACTTTCCGCGACCATTTCAAGATCGACCTCCGCGTCGTGGATGCCAGCCGCGAGTTCCTCGCTGATCTTTCCGGCATCACTGATCCGCAGGAAAAGCGCCGCCGCATCGGCCACCGCTTCATCGAAGTCTTCAAGGCCGCCGCGGCCAATATCAAAGGCGCTGCGTTCCTGGCCCAAGGCACCCTGTACCCCGATGTCATCGAAAGCGGCCACGGCCACGCTGGCCAATCCGCCGGCATCAAACTGCACCACAACGTCGGTGGCCTCCCCAAGGATCTTGGCTTCCAACTCGTCGAGCCCCTCCGCGATCTCTTCAAAGATGAAGTCCGCCGCCTCGGCGAAGTCCTCGGCCTCCCCGAGCAACTCATCTGGCGGCACCCCTTCCCCGGCCCCGGCCTTGCCGTTCGCGTTTTGGGTGAGGTGACCGAATCCAAGCTCAACCTGCTCCGCGCCTGCGATGAGATCGTCCTCGAAGAGATCGTCGCTGCCAATCTCTACCGCAAGACCAGCCAGGTCTTTGCCGCGCTATTGCCCGTCCAATCCGTGGGCGTGATGGGCGATGGCCGCACCTACGACTACACCGTCGCCGTCCGCGCGGTGGAAACCGAGGACTTCATGTCCGCCGACTGGTGCCGCCTTCCCTACGAAGTTCTCGGCACCATCTCCAGCCGCATCATCAACGAAGTCCGCGGCGTCAATCGCGTGGTCTACGACATCTCCAGCAAGCCCCCCGCCACCATCGAATGGGAGTGAATCTCGCACCCCGTCCAACCGGATTTTCCACGCACATCTACGCCCGTCATCGGAGCGGAACCCGGTCTACTTTGATGCCTCTATCGCGGTATGCTTGTCTCCCCGGCTCCCTGGGATCGTCCCGGGCCCCGGGCTCTCGAACTTGACCCCTTTGGACCACGTTTCCATGGCCCACCATAAGTCCTCCAATCCTGACATCTTCATCCTTCCCGACCTTGGCGAAGGTGTGCACGAAGCTGAAATGCTCAAGTGGCGCGTGTCCGTCGGACAAACGGTCAAAGAGCATGACATCCTCGCCGACATGGAGACCGACAAGGCCGTCGTCGAAGTCCCCAGCCCCCGCGATGGCACCATCGCCGAGTTGCATGGCTCCGAAGGCGAGATCCTCCACGTCGGCAACCCCCTCGTCTCTTACGTCCCCGCCGCCGGTTCCGCTCCTGCTCCTGCTGCGAAGCCCGCAGCCACTGCCGAGGCCAAGCCCGCTGCCGCTGCTCACGAAGTCGCCGAACCCACCGCCCGCACCGAAGATGCCGGCACCGTCGTCGGCAACATGAGCGGCGCAGCTGCTGGCGTCTCCGCAGCACCAGGTAAGGCATTGGCCACCCCCGCCGTCCGCCGCCTCGCGCGTGACCTGGGTATCGACATCGATAGCGTCTCCGGCTCCGGCATCGGTGGCCGCGTTCTTGAGCGCGATGTTCGCGCCGCTTCCGGCGGCGCCGCACCGGCTCCCAATTCGGCCCACAACCACGCGGCTCCCGCACCCGCGCCTTCACGTCCGGCCGCGCCCGCTGCTCCTGCTGCTCGCCCGGCACCCGTCCCTCGCGCTGCCGCACCTGCCCCAGCACCCGCACCCCGCGTCACCTTTGCCGCTGGCGAAGACACCACCCGCATCCCCTTCCGCGGCGTGCGTCGCACCATCGCGACCCGACTCCGCCAGAGCATCGATCAGGCCGTGCACTTCACCGTCATGGATGAGGCCGATTGCGGCGCACTTGACTCTCTTCGTAAGAAGCTCGCGGCTGCCAGCGGCGAAAAGGTCTCCTTCCTCCCCTTCGTCGCCTCTGCGATCGCCCGCGTCCTGGGTGAATCCGCCTTCCGCGCTCTCAACGCAACTGTTGATGAGGCCAACCCCGATGCCGCTGAGATCATCCAGCACCGCTCGGTCCACCTGGGGATCGCGACCGATACCGAAAATGGCCTGATGGTCCCGGTGATCCGTGATGCGGACCGTCTGGGTGTGCTGGAGATCAGCCGCGCCATCGCAGCCACGGCCAACAGCGCCCGTGATCGCTCCATCGCCCGTGAGAATCTCATGGGCTCCACTTTCACCATCAGTAATGTCGGCAGCCACGCTGGGCGCTTTGCGACTCCCGTGATCAACTATCCCGAAGTTGCCATCCTCGCCGTGGGCCGCGCTCGCGATGGTGTGGTGGTTCGCAACGGTGGCATCTTTGCTTCCAAGTTGCTGCCTCTGTCGCTCGCCTGCGACCACCGCGTGGTGGATGGCGCGACCGCCGCGCTGGCCCTGGCCCGCGTGATTGAACTGCTGCAATCTCCCGACGTGTTGATGGGCCCGGCCCGGGCCTGATTCACACGCCCTCAGTCGTCACGATGAGGTGCGCTGCAGCGCGGTAGCTCTGCGCATACTTGGCAAACGTGGGTTCGGCGATCGAGTCAAAGTGCTGCCGCGCACGCTCGACACCCATGCCCCGCTCGCCTCGCAGTTCGATGGCTTCCCATCGCGACCATCGCGTTGCCGATTCGGCATGGACGTACACAAGGAGATCTGCAAGTGGCGCGATGCGCGGGTGCAGCGCGAACAGTCCTTCCACGATGACCAGATCAGCAGGTTGAATGAGTTGCATTCCTTCGCGGCGGTGACTCTGAAAGCTCCACACCGGAATTTCAGCGGGGTGACCACGCTTGAGAAGCGCGAGGTGGTCAGCCAGCGCGGGCAAATCCGCCTCCTCCGGCTCATCTCGCCGTGCGGAATCGACCTTTGAGTAGTCCGGCAGGTAGTGATCGGTCGAGATCGTCAGGCCTCGGGATGCACTGGCCATGTGTCGCGCCAGAGTGGACTTGCCTGCCCCAACCGGGCCGGTAATGTGCACCAGCGCCGGCCGCGAGATCGAGCCAAGCCGAGCCAGAATGTGATCCACCGCTGAATGAACCGAGATCATCCGCGGTTCAGCGCGACCGCCATCTGAATGCGGTATGTTGTGCTCTGGAGTTGGGGAATCTGGTGGAGGCACATGGAACAGTACCGCGGCATACTCGGCATCGTGACGCTGCTGGCGATCGGGTTTCTCTTTTCCGCCCATCGCAAGCAGATTCCGTGGCGGGTGATCTGTGCTGGGGTGGCACTGCAACTGGTGATCGCGTGGCTGTTCCTGTCGTTCGGGCCGGTGGCCGAGCAGTTTCAGAAAGTCGGGGCGGTGATCACCAAGGTGATCACGTTTGCGGATGCGGGGATTGAGTTCATTTTCGGCAAGGAACTGTCGAATCCGACGCGTCCGTGGGGGTTCATCTTCGCGGTGAAGGTGCTGCCGATCATCATCTTCTTTGCTTCGCTGATGGGGATTCTCTATCACCTGGGAATCATGCAGCGGGTCGTCGCGGCGTTTGCGTGGGTGCTGAGAAAGACGCTGGGGATCACAGGCGCTGAAGCGCTGTGCGCTGCGACGAACATCTTTGTGGGCCAGACCGAGGCACCGCTGGTGGTCAAGCCATTCATTGCAGGCATGACCAAATCGCAATTGACGGCGGTGATGTCGGGAGGGTTTGCGACGATCGCAGGCAGCGTGATGGCGGCGTACATCGGCATTCTGGGCGGCGAGAGCGAAGCGAGTAAGACCCAGTTTGCCGTTCACCTGCTGACGGCTTCGATCATGTCGGCGCCAGCGGGACTGGTGATGGCCAAGCTCCTCATGCCCGAGACGGAGACGCCCCGCGATGAACGCGTGTCGGCGTTGAATGCCCCGCGCGAAACTGTTAACGTCATCGACGCGGCAGTGGCGGGTGCTTCGGATGGATTGAAACTGGCGTTGAATGTCGGAGCCATGCTGCTTGCCTTTGTTGCTCTCATCGCACTATTGGATTGGCCGATCAGCGCCTTTGGCGGTACATCGCTTGGCAAAGCGATTGGATATCAGATCGGCATCAAGGAACTCAATCTCGAATCGCTGCTGGCGGTTCCGTTTCGTCCTTTGGCGTGGTTGATGGGTGTGGCGTGGGCGGATTGCGGGTTTTTTGGCTCGCTACTTGGCAAGCAACTGGTGGCGACTGAGTTTGTGGCGTATCTCTCACTGGGTCAGGCGGTCAATCCGGCGGGTGGAGGAGAGAGCACGATTTCGCCGAGGACTGCCGCGATCGCGACGTACGCCCTCTGTGGTTTTGCCAACTTTGCTTCAATTGGCATTCAGATCGGCGGGTTGTCGGCGATTGCGCCGGAACGCCGCTCGGACTTGGCGCGGCTGGCTCTGCGGGCGATGTTTGCAGGAGCGATGGCGTGCTGGATGACGGGCGCGGTGGCGAGTCTGTTTATCCCGGCGTAAACGATTTCACTTCTTGATCGAGGCCTTGTACTTTGTGGAAGCGAGAGCTTTGACCAGATCCTGCGCGGTGACTTTGGAATCGGCATCCAATTCGACGGTGCATGTGTTGTCTTCGTGAGAGGCCTTGGCCGATTTCACACCCTTGAGTTTCTTGAGTGTGTTAGCGACGGTGCCTTCGCACACAGCGCACGACATGCCTTCGACGGTGATGGTGATCTGAGAGGATTTGGTTGCAGCAATTTCGGGTCCGCCCTGTGAGCGGTCGGAGATGCGCAAGGCGCGGAACGCGGTCGCGGCATCAGACTTGGTCCACAGACCCACAGAGCCAGATTTTGCATAGCGGTCGTCGGTGGCCGAGACGAGTTCTTTGCCATCCATCCAGCCGGAGAGCGCGTTGCCTCTGGCGCGAAGGGAAAGTGAATGGGTGGTTCCGGGAACATGTTCGATGTTCTCGGCGGCGGCGAGCTTTTCACCGACTCCGTCGACAACGCGATAGAGACGGAGGTCTTTCTTCAATGGGTTGTATCGCAAGAGGTAGAAGTTTCGTTCATCGACGATGCGGAACATGATCCCGCCACCCTGGTCTGTGTTTCCAGAACGGGGAGTCAATTGAACGGCGATCTCGACATCGGGGCCGACGGATTGATCAAGGACGAGTTGGTTGAAATCCGCCGCGGGAGAGGCGGGTGTGCAGACAACGTGCTTGCTGCCATCGAGGATCTTGATTGCCCAAGTCGCTGGATCGCGTGACGGCGGGGGTTGGCCATCGGCTGGTTTGATGCGCGGGCTGGCGGATCGCCATGCGCCGGGAAGCGGACCATCCGGGACATTCTCAAATCCGAACTCCATGAGCGCGGGCTTGGTTGACGATGTGGCGGGCACGGGCTCGTCGTACTGGGCGGTGGCCGTGAGTGAACAGGATGCACAGGCAGCCAGATAAGCCGCGATGAGTGACGCACAGGCGTTGGACGATTGCATGAGTGGTTCCCCCGGAGTGAAAAAGGAAAGGGAGGGGTAAATGGAATAGCGGGCGAGGAGG
>CAYTYD010000022.1:0-20528 GCA_964441555.1 uncultured Phycisphaeraceae bacterium
GAAGAGGCCCCGGGGCTGCAGCGCAATAGCCGCCTTTCGTGTCAATGCATCGTCGAAGGCAACGGCCCCATCGTCGTTCGCGTTCCATCCTGGAACCGCAATGCCGTCAAAGAAGATCCGCACTAGATTCCCCACCAAATTTGGAGAGTCGCCCATGGATGCTCCTTACGGCTGGCTCGATGTTGAGACAATCGCCGAAAATCTCATGGATGCGCACCCGGGCATCGATCCTGCCCGCCTGCGCTTTACCGACCTCAAACTCATGGTCGAAAAGCTCCCCGGCTTCTCCCCCGACCCCGCTCACCCTTGCAATGAACGCATCCTCGAAACCATCCAGGCCTTCTGGATCGCCGAATACGAAGACCGCCCCATCGACGAAGATGAAGACGCGTAAGGCCACGCGGCACAACGCCCTCCCATAACGCCTCAGGAGTCACGGATGCCCCCACGGCCGCGCCAGTTGCACGATGAGTATTTCAAAAGGGCCAAGGACGAGGGGTATCTCGCTCGCTCAGCCTACAAGCTCAAAGAGATCCAGGAAAAGCGCAAACTCATCCGCTCTGGCGATGCCGTACTTGATCTGGGTTGTGCTCCCGGCTCATGGATGCAGGTTGCCTCAGAACTCGTCGGACCTCGTGGCCTTGTCGTTGGCATCGATCTCACCGCCATCACGCACCCTTTCGGCTCCAACATCCATCACATCCAGGGCGACATCTACAAGACTCCCGCCGATCAACTCCGCCCCGCCCCCGATCAACTCTTTGATGTCGTCATCTCTGACATGGCTCCCAACACCTCCGGCCACGGCGACGACTTTCTGTCCGTACGTCTCTGCCGCCGCATGCTCGATCTCCTTCCCGACCTCCTCCGTCCTCGCGGCAACGCCGTCATGAAAGTCCTCGAAGGCACTGACTTTCCCGCACTCCTCGAAGAATGTAAATCCGAATTCGCCGATGCCGGTGCGCTCAAGCCCAAGGCCAGCCGCGATGTCTCCCGCGAGACCTTTATCTGGTGCAAGGGCTACCTCGCCAAACCCCGCCCGATGCAGCAAGCCGAGCGCAAAATACCACCTCACCTCCGCCCCGGCGGCGATCCCTCCCGCCCCGCACCCCGTGCATAATTCCCCGTGTTCACCCTGCAGCAACCACTTCTCGCTTCGGCCGTCGCCATCGTGGGCACCGCGCTCCTGCTGCTCCTCTACATCCTCAAGCTCCGTCGCCGCCCCATTCGCGTCAGCACCACCGCATTCTTCTCTCCCGCTGTCGATGATCTCGAAGCCAACATCCCCTGGCGTCGCCTGCGCCCCTCATGGATGCTTCTTCTTCACCTCCTGATCCTCTGGCTCCTCGCTCTGGCTCTTGGTCACCCCGTCTGGCAATCTTCTTCCAGCCGCACCGATCTCATCATCATCCTCGATCACTCCGCCTCCATGCTCGCGCGCACACGCACGCAGGAATCCATCACCCGCCTCGATCAGGCCAAGGCCATCGCCCTTTCACGCGGCAACGGATCCCTCTCCGCAGGTGGCCGTGTCGCCATGATCACCGCCGCCGCACGCACTCAAACCACGCTTCCCATCTCCACGAGTCGTGCTGCCCTTTCTGATGCACTCGCATCTGTCACAGGTGTTGAGCAATCTGCTCGCCTCGATCTCTCCATCGATGCCGCACGCTCACTCGCCGCCACGTTGACCACATCAGATTCGGGTTCAAACTCCAAAGCCGCTTCGCCTACTCCTGCAAGTTCGCCGCAGGAAATCTCCACCGAAGCCGCCCTCCGCGCTGTCCGCATCCTGCTGATCACCGACGGCGTCTCACCCATCTCTGCCGATCGGGCCCAAGGCATTGAGGTTGTCACGCTGTCATCCGATCCCAATCCCGACAATCTGGGCGTCGTCAGTATCGTGGCGCGCCGCACCAGCGAAACCAGCCCGCAGAGTCAGGTCCTCCTTCGCATCATCAACTCCTCCACGCAACCCCGCATCGCGCCCCTCCGCATCGATGTCGATGGTCAAACCCAGCAGCGCCTGGCCCTCAACGTTCCCGCCGCGGTTCCCGCAACAGATGGCACAAGTCTCCCTGGCTCCGTGCAGCACAACCTCACACTCACACTGCCCGGAGAGGCCGTCATCTCCGCACATCTCATCCGTCCCGACGTGCTTTCGTCCGATGACGTTGCCTGGACCCTGGTTCCCCCTCCAAGACCGCGACGCATCCTCCTGGTTTCCGCCTCCACCGAAGGCGACCTCGGATCTCAAATGCTCCGAGATGTCCTTCAGGAAATTGTCACGGAGAACAGTGGGGGGGATCCCCGTGCTCCCACAGCCGGCGAAGTCATCACTCTTCCCCCCACGCGCCTCGCGACCCTCTCGGATCGTGATCTATCTGACTACTCCCTCGCCATCTTTGATCGTGTCGAACCTCCCGCCCGCTTCCCCATCGGCATTCTCTCCTTCGCCGCTCGCGCCGGACTCGCCGCCGCACCGCTGATCGACTCCACTTCTCGCCCAACCCGCCCCCTCTGGTGGGATCGTTCATCCCAAGTCCTCGACGAGAATCCCATCGACACCCTTCTCATTCGCACCTCACTCCCCATCACCGACCCTGTCTCTGAGGCACGCATTCTCGCCCGCGGCACGGATGGTCCTCTCATCCTCTATCGACCACGCACCCCCGCCGCGCCGCCGCGCCTCGCCGTTCTCTTTGCGATCAGTGAATCCAACTGGCCCCTTCATGTCTCGTTTCCCATCTTCATCGCTCGCGCCACCGATCTCCTCTCTCCCTCTGATTTTCGCGGCAACTCCACGTCCTACTCCACCGCCGAATCCATCACCCTCGGCCTTCCCTCTGCTCTTTCCTCGGCTTCTCTTCGGCACACGACCGCTGCTTCACCCGCACAGGAGTTCTCGATCACACCAGGCCAATTCGAACTCACTTTCGGCCCCCTGGAACGCACCGGCCTCTATCAACTCACGCCACCCCTTGGTCCCGCCAACAGTCCGGTCTCAGCCCTTGCCGTCAATCTCGCCAGTCCAACCATCTCACAACTCCGCGCCACACTGCAGCCGCGGATGCCATCCGCCTCACCCGCTTCCATTCCCGTGGCCCAATCAATGCAATGGTGGCGCATCCTCGTCATCATCGCAGCCGCGCTACTTCTGATCGAGTGGATTCTCTTTGCTTGGCTCCAGCGTCGCTCTGCCGCCTGACGCCTTGGCTTCTACCCTTTCAGCGTGCTTCTGCTGGTCGTCTATGCCGCCGCCGTTTGGTATGCCCTCTACGCCTGGCGGCGGTCTTGGCGCGGCCTCCTCATCTGGATCGGTGCCGTCGGCCTCCTCGTCTTCATCGCCTTCCTGCACTATTGGTCCTGGCTCCTCAGTCGCGGCTGGATCATCCAACCACCCATGCGTGTCATGTTCTATCCCTACATTGCCCTCGTCGGCATCTCCGGCTTCATTTTTTATCTCATGCCCCGCTCAAATGCTCGCCGCCCCTGCCCGCGCTGCGGCTACGAAGTCCACGGTCTCATCGAAGAAGGCCAGTTCAATTGCCCGGAATGCGGCTCAGCCCACGCCGCTCCCTATCCCGCTAAAACCGTCATCACCCGCTGCTTTCAATGCAACGTCAATCTCCGCGGCACCCTCGCCCGTCCCGATGTCCGCTGCCATCGCTGCTCCGCTCTTCACGTCATCGGTGCATCTCAGCGCGGCCTCTCGCCCAATCCATCCGATTCACCCCCGCAGCCAGCGATACACAACGCCGCACACCAGCACGCCGATCGGCAACCCGACCAGCGCGAGAATCCGCAGCATCCGCAATTGCCCAAACGTCAAGGGATCGATCAGGGCGACCGCGCCGACCGTGCCACCATTTAAGAGCCCATCCTGCCGGCTCAGCCAGAGCATCGCTGAATCCAGCAGTTCCGCATTGCCGGGAAATTCCGCAACCTCGCGTCCGTCAATCGTCGTCCGCTGATTCAGCACAAAGTCCGCCATCCAGTTGTTGCTTCCCACCGCCACCACTCGCTGCATCTGTCCCGCGTGCTCTCGCTCCACGCTCCGCGCGATCACCATCGGGTCCGGTCGCGCATCTTTGCTCGCGTCATACGCCGGAATTGGTTGAATCAACGCTCGCTGTGCTGCCGGTGTCTGCCACACGCCCAGCCACTGCGATTCACACCACACGTTCTCCGATACGGGAATCTGCACCAGCACCGCCGACGTGGTCGCCGCACTCGCGGAAATTGTCAGAGGGAAACCCGCAAACGTGCGCAGATTTCTCATCCCCGTCGTGATCGCGCTCCCAGCTTCCGTTCCCGCTTTCTCCAGTGCCACTTCCGGAGCCAACCCCACCGCGTCCGGCGAAATTGTCGTGCTCCCGCCGCTCCCCGTCACTCGTGTGAAAATCGGCCGCGCCGAATCCACCTTGAAGCCAACTTGTTCAATCGCCGCGGCGATTGGGTCCGGCTGTCCCGCACTCGGCAGCACTGATGGATTCATGTTCACAAGCGCCGAGCCGCCATCCGCGATCACCCGCGAAAGCGCTGCTCCCAGTTTCTGCGCTCGCTGCGCTCCCGGCAATCCGCCCGTACCACCCGAAGCCGAAGAATCCGGGCTGAGCACGACATACACGACTGGCCGCGCTGCACTCCCGCGCAAATCTTGAAATCCCGGCGGCAGATCCATCGTCAGCACCGGCCACTCGATCACCTCAAAGTTCCGCAGCGTGAGTCTTGTCAGCAGCGTCTCAAACAGTCGCCCGCGCTCCAACACGCTTTGCGCCTCGGCATGCATGAACACGGCAATTGGTCTCACCGTGCTCGACATCGATGCCAGCCCCGTCGCCAACAGTTCCTCCGCTCGTCTTCTCGCATCCGCGCGGCTTCCCGGCGCAAACAGATCATCAAAGTCCAGCGCCAGCAAACCCGGCTCCTCCGGCCCCATCAGCAGCACACCCCGCGGCGATTTCAATGCGTCCACGATCCGCACCACAGCCGGTGCCTTTGCCGCGTTGAATGCAGAAATCGCACCTTGCGCCCGAGCATTCGCCTCGGAGATGCTCCGCACCACGCTCCGCGTTGCCAGGATCAATTCATCCGACGCCCCGGGTGCCTCTCCAACCGAAGCCAGTTCCGAGGCAAACTTGCCGAACTGCTCCGTCGCCAGCCCCAGCGCATCTCGCACCGGTCGCGCCACCGCTTGCGCATTCAGCTCCGGCATTCCCGCTCCAATCGGGTCCGCAGAGAGATCCGTCGTCGCCTTCGCCGCCAGATCCATCAGGTTTCGCCCCGCTGCCCTCACCGCAGATGCTCGCCGCGTCGCCGCTTCGCGATTGGCAGGGCTGAAGACCTTGGCCAATTCATCCATCCCCGCTCCGACGTTCTCATGCAGGTCCTTTCCATACGCACCTGCCGCGTCGATCAATCCCTTCGCCTTCGCCGCATATCCCTTCACCGCTGTCGTCTCAGCATTCGCCAGCGACTGCACCAGCGACACAAACTCCTCGCGTCCTCCTCCGCCGGTATCCAGCACCGAAAACGTTACCTTCGCGCCCGACCGCTCAAACAGTTCCACCGTCTCCAGCACGCTCCGCTTGGCTTGTGCATCCAGCGTCGCAAAATCTCCCCAGATCGACACTTGGTGTGGCTGCTGCAATCCCGACAGCAGCTTCACCGTCCGCGCTCCCAGCGCATGCTCGCGCGTTGCCGTCACATCCCACCGTGTCCCAAATCGCTCTCCCAGTGACACCGCGCTGATCGTGCACACCAGTGCCGCCAGCACGCCCAGCCCGATCCACCACGCCGCCTTCACTCTGCCCGAGGTGTTCATCGCCACCTCCGCGCTGTCACCATCAACCACGTGATCCCTACGCACATCGCGCTCGTCGCGATAAAGAACACCACATGCCTTGTATCAATTAATCCGCGAGAGAAATCCGCCGCCCGCGCATGCACATTTACATATCCCACCCCGCGTGAAAGCCACTCCGGCGCTCGCTCCAATGGCACCGCTGGCAGCATCAACACCAGCAGCAGCGCAAACAGCGTTCCCAGGTACGCCAGTGTCTGATTCGCCGTCATGCTCGAGGCCAGCATCCCGATCGCCACATAAAGCATTCCCAGCAGCAACAGGCACAGATACCCCGCCACCAGTGGCCCGGCATCCGGCTTGGGGCTCGCCACCCCCATCAGGATCGCCAGCAACCCCAGCGATGGAATCATCATCAAAGCCACAAACGCCACGCTCCCCGCATATTTACCCAGCACCACCGCCCATTCCGACACCGGGCTGGTCATCAGTGATTCCATCGTGCCGCTGCGATACTCCTCGCTGAATGTCCTCATCGTGATCGCCGGTGTCACGGGCAGCAGCAGCCACCCCGCCAACGCAAAAAATCCCCGCATCGTCGCCGGCTGTGACGGAATCAGCGTCGACGTCACAAACACCAGCCCCGTCACAAACGCAAATAACGCCATCACCACCCAACCCACCGGCATGCGAAAGAGCGATCCTGTCTCCCGCGCGGCAACCGCAAGCATTGGTCCAACTAGCCCGGGTCGTTTGAACGCAGCGCGCGTCATGCCGCACCTCTTTCGCCTCGACCGGCCTTCTCCAGAATCTCCATAAACGCCCGTTCCAGCGACGGCTGGTCTTCCCGCAATTCACTCAGCACGACATTCAATCCCGCCGCCAGTTCCACCACCTTCTGGCGCGTCATATTCACCTTCATCACACTCAGGCGTACTTCACCCGTCTCCCCCTTGAGCGCATGCACGCTCCATCCACTTGCCGCAAACCCCTCGCGCAACCGCGCCCCATCCCCTTCCGCACAACTCACCACGATTCGTCCACTTCCCTTAGTCAAGTGTGCCACCGACCCATCCGCAAGCAACTCCCCCCCAGCGATCACCAGCACCCGCGAACACACCCGCTCGACCTCCGCCAGAATGTGCGAAGAGATCAGCATCGTCCGCTTCTGCGCCAATTCCGACACCACCGAGCGAAACTGCACGATCTGCGCCGGGTCCAATCCATTCCCCGGTTCATCCAGGATCACGACCTCAGGATCATGCACCAGGGCCCCCGCCAATCCCACTCTCTGCCGAAACCCCTTCGACAGCGTCCCCACCCGTTGCTTCCGCACCCCACCCAAAAGGCACCGTTCAATCTCTCTCCCCGCCGCCATGCCGGCCTCGCGCCTCCCCATTCCCGCGAGCGCACCTCTATATCTGATGTACTGCTCCACCAGCATCTCTGGATACAGGGGCGTCGATTCCGGCAGATACCCAAGCCGCGATCTGCCCAACCCCGGGTCCACCGCCAAGTCCGTCCCCCCGATCAGCACCTTCCCCGCAGTGGGGGCCAGATACCCGGTCATCATGCGAATGCTGGTGGTCTTCCCCGCACCGTTCGGGCCCAAGAGTCCCGTAATCTCCCCCGGCTCTAGTCGGAATGAGACATTCCGCACCGCCGTCATCGCTCCGAACTGCTTGGATACGCCCTGCAACTCAATCACAGTGGCAGAGCATACCCACCCCTCGCATCCGCTTCACCCCTCCCTGCGTATATGACAGCACCTTCACACTCTCCTTGCTCCCCTGAAAAGGTCCCCGGCAAGGTCAAGGTCGGAGGTGGTCTACTCTTTTACACGCCTCCCGTTACGGGCTGTCGCTCGGCAGCTCGGTTGTTTCGGACCGATGATGACTCTCACGATGACCTCAGAATCATCGCTCAACGCGCTGCTCGAAGCCGTCGGTGAGGGCGTCGCTCTCATCTCGTCCACAGGCGAAGTCGTTTTCGCCAACGAACTCTTCCGCTCCCTCGACCCCGCCGCCATCACTCGCATCGGCACGGTCTGCCGAGGCCTTCATTCCTCCGCTTCCCTCCGCAGTGCCTCCCCCTCCCAACCCGGTCCTTGGCGTGTCGAGGCCTCCTCCGCCGACGGTTCCCGCTGGTACGGCGTCACCATCGCACAAGTCCCTACTACCCAGGCACTCGCTTCCACCTCCACCCAGTATTCCGTCGTCGTCCGCGACATCACGCCCGAACGAGCTTTCCGCCAGAAAGTCGAAGCCATCGATCGCGCGGGCAGCGACCTCCTCTCCTTCGACGCCGAAACGGTCCGCCGGATGCACCCGGTGGACCGTTTGCGTATGGCCGAAGAGAAAATCGTCCGTTACGCCCAGGAACTCCTTCACTTCGATCACTTCGCCATCCGCATCCTCGAGGAAAAAACCGGCAAGCTCCAACTCACCATCCAGCACGGCATGCCCCCCGAATTCGGCGACATCGATATCTACGCCAAGGCCGAGGGCAACGGCATCTCCGGCTACGTCGCCGCCACCGGGCAAAGCTACATCTGCAACGACACCTCCAGCGATCCCCTCTTCCTCCCCGGTCTCGCCGGTGCCCGCTCTTCCCTCACCGTCCCCCTCAAGCTCGCCGATCGCGTCATCGGCATCCTCAACATCGAATCCCGCGAAGGCACCCACTTCTCCGAAGAAGACCGTCTCTTCGCTGAAATGTTCACCCGCTACGCCGCCCTCGCCCTCCACACCCTCGATCTCCTCGTCGTCGAACGCTCCAATACCAACGAGGTCACCAGCAAGCGCGTCGAATCCGAAGTTGGTAAACCCCTCGATCAACTCCTCGATTCCATCCGCCGCTTCGCTGCCTCCTCTGGCGAAGGCCGCTCCGACGAAGCCGCTTCGCACATCGAACACCTCCTCACCTCCGCCGAAGATGTCCGCGACCGCGCCCGCGGCCTTGCCGCCGGATCTCAAACCGTCTTCGCCGCCGATTTCGGCAAAACCAAGCCCGTCGCCGAAGCGCTCTTGGATCGCAAACGCGTTCTCGTCGCCGACGATGAACCCCGCGTTCGCAAGATCATCGGCGACATCCTCCGTCACCACGGGTGCGAAGTCACCATCGTCGATTCCGGCTCCTCCGCCATCGCCACCCTCGAGGCCTCCTCCCGCCAAGAGATCCCCGCCTTCGATCTCGTCCTCTCCGACATCAAGATGCCCGACAAGACCGGCTACGAGGTCTTCTCCGCGGCACGCCTCTCCCGCGCCGATCTCCCCGTCATCCTCATGACCGGCTTTGGCTACGACCCGCACCACAGCATCGTCCGCGCCAGCCAGAATGGCTGCAAGCAGGTCCTCTTCAAGCCCTTCGAGGCCTCCCTACTCCTCGACGAAGTCCGCAAAGCCCTCTCTCAGCCCGTTTGACCATCAATCCAAAACCGTTTCCCCCAGATTGCCAACAATCATCGTTCCGTATCCCCCACGCATCTCTGTCCCCATGCACGCGCGTGCCACCGGACAATCCAGAGGAGAGTTACCCATGAAGCGTTCCCTGTTCCTCGCCGCCACCCTCATCGCCGCCGCAGGCACTTCCGCTCTCGCCATCCCCGGCCCCGATGTCATCGTCGGCGATCTCCCCGAAGTCTCCTCCTGGGGCCAATCCGGCGGCATCTCCGCGTTCAGCGTCGGCACCACCTCCTGCAACATCGGCACCGTCCGCCTCAACTGGATCAGCGGCAACAACCAGCACCCCGTCATCGGTGCCAACATGTTCCGCTACAAGGTCGTCAACGGCGCTGGCCGTTTCGAGCAGGTCGGCCAGTCGTGGCTCAAGCACGGCTTCTTCGCTCTTTCCGGTTCTCTCTGCTCCACATGCAACGATCCCACCGACGGCACCCAGCTCGGTGTCGGTTGCTCCGATCCCTACTCATCTTCACTAAACGGCTCGCAATCCAACCTCGGCCCTCGCTCGCAGGTCAATGCCTCCACCGGCGTCTATCCCTTCCCCGTCACCGGCGTTCCCGCCGCTTCAGCCACCATCGGCCGCCGCCTCCAAGTCCGTAACTCCGACATCGCCGCCGCCGAAAACGTCGGCGCGCAGTACTTTGTCGAAGGTCAGTACGTCGCCGCTGACGAAGTGGCCTACGGCGCAGGCGCTCAATTCAACAACGCTTCCTACCGCCGCGCTGCCATCGCTTTCTCCAACAATACCTACAACCTCTCCGTCTCCGGCCCCACAGTGCGGCAGAAGCCCGCCATCTACGCCTGGCGCGATGTTGTCGACAGCACCGTCAACATCCAGGAGCAGGATGTCCGCAACGACGGCCGCTACATCCTGGCTCACAAGGTCACCCAGGTCGCTCCCAATCGCTGGACGTATGAATACGCCCTGCACAATCTCAACAGCGATCGCGCTGCCGGCTCCTTCTCCGTCAACTTCCCCTGCAGCGCGCTGCAGCAGGATGTCGGCTTCAACGCCACCTTCTCCCACTCCGGCGAGCCCTATGACAACACCGCCTGGCCCGCTTCATTCAGCACTCCCGGTCAGGTCACCTGGGCTACCACTCAGAATTTCACTCAGAACGCCAATGCCAACGCCCTCCGTTGGGGCACTATGAACAATTTCCGCTTCACGACAAACCGTCCTCCCAAGTCCGGCACCGCCACCATCGGCCTCTTTAAGCCCGGCAGTGGGGCGAGCATTTCCTTCGCCGTGCAGGTCCCCCGCCAGACCAGCGATTTCAACGCCGACAACATCACCGACTTCTTTGATTACCTCGATTACGTCCAGGCCTTCAGCGACAACGACGCCTCCGCCGATACCGATGGCGATGGCACCCTCGACTTCTTCGACTACCTCGACTTCGTCACCGCCTTCTCCGCGGGCTGCTGAGAAGTTGCAATTCAGCTTTCGTGGCACGGTCCTGGCTCTGCAGGGCCGTGCTGTCTTTTGCCTATGACGTGGGCGAATGTTGGCTGCTGCGCTCTCCGCCGCGACGCGGCGACCGTCACGAGTCCGGGTCGTCAGACCCGGGAGTTCTGTGTGTCGAGGGGGAAGAAGCAGTGGCGACGTGAAGTGGCGCACCTTCGGTGCTCAGGAATGAAGAAGAAAGAGTGTTGGGAGTCGATTCCTTTCCCGGGGTTGCCACCCCGGGCTCATCACGAGCACCGTTTTGTGGTGAAGACGAGGCAGAGACACACTGGTCTGAAGAGGGATCGGTGGAACGAGATTCAGATGCAGCACGGTGAGCTCTGGAACGGGGAGCATTAGAACGGGGAGCGGGTTGGTCGGGTTTGGTGGCGCGGAAAAGGGCTTGGTTGGAGAGGCGATATTCCTCGATGGCGCGGGTGTGCTGGCGCGATTCAGTTGAGGATTCCTCAAGACGCCGGATGTTGACGCGAGCGTGATCGGCGGCATCGGCGAGACCATCGCGGGCCTGGCGGTTACGGAGTTCATCACGCATGGTGTCCCATTCGCGCATGTCGGCGATGACGAGATCGATGATGGCGCGGATGTGGGGGAGCTTGAACCAGCGCGTGAGAGTGACGAAGGAACGCTGCACCGGATGATCCTCGGGAGAGCGGGAGAGGATGCACTGGATGTTGAAATTGCGCTCGATGATGAGATCGATGAGGCGCTGGTCTTGAATCGAAAGCGCGGAGTAATCGGGTGCGGCTTCGATGATGGGGCGGGCGGCGTAGTGAAGGGGGTGCATGGTGAACTCCGTTGGGGGAGAGGCGAAAAAAGTGCCCCTCCATAGATGGAGTTGAGCGACGCCAGCGCGCGCTTTTTGGGGGGTGTGGAGGGGGTCGAAAAGTGCACGATGCGCGTTGTGGGATAAGGACTTAGGACATTTTTGCGGGATGGTCCAATAAGACGTTTTCGGTGACCACCGGCGCGCGCGCAAACGCGTCGTTCTTAATAAATGGCAAGGCATTAGGGATCAGGGATCAGGAATGGCGGAAGGCATGGCGCTGAGCACTGGGCACCAGGGTCAGAGTAGAGAAGACGGATGTCGGGTGAAAAGATGCGGAAGGCAGAAGCTGTGTGTTCTCAACGAGTGGGTAGTGGACACACACATCGCTCGCGAAGAAACTCGGGCCAACCTTCGATCTCGCGGACGATCAGATGCGCTTGGCGACATGAACGAAAAAGCGCCAGCGTTTCGAATGATCCTGCGTGCAGGATTGCGGCAAAGTGATCGTGCGGGTGAAGCTCGGATGTAGTTTCGAACGTAATGCGTATCGGCAGGTTGTGCCACGATGTGTGACCCAACGAGGGGATGAGACACTCTCCACAGGTGTTGAAGATGATGGCGGCATTGCCTGGCTTGGAACGGAAGTGGAAGTACACACCAAGTCCGGCGAAGCAGAGACCAACAAAGACGTGCCACAGCGAAGAGAAGTTGATGTTTGCTGGCGTTGATCTTTGAAGCACAATCGAAGTGAGAACAGGTACGATCGCGATTCCGAAGAAGACTCCTTGATGGATATACGAGGATGACTTTTCAAACTGATATTGATCTGTGATGAGCCATTGTCGAGTCTTCTTGTGATAGACAATGCCCACGCGGCCCGGGCTCTCGATGGCGGCACCGTGAACGCGGGGATGCACCTCTGATAGCTTGACCACCGTCTCGGTCATGCAGGCACCTTTGGCAGTTGTGCTGCGGGAGCAGGAGACACCCTTGTGGGCAAAGGAACGATGCAGCGTTCACGTATGAACCAGGGCCACTCCTGGATCTCGCCGGCGATGAACGCTGACTCACTGATGGGAGCATGCAGAATCGCGAACGCAGAGTCGTCTGCATGCAAGGTCACACGAATCCACTCTGTTGTCGCATCCAACTGACAAGACATAGAGAGTGGACGCCATTGCCATGTGGCTTGGGTCTGGTTTGGAAACTTGCAAAGACCATCGGTACGCAATTGAAAGCGAGATCGGGCAGGGGAGATGCTGCGTCTGACGAACCATGTCAACACGATGATGAGCAGTAAGACTGCAATCATCTGAACCCAATCGCTGATCGTTAAAACTGGTTGCCCCAGGTCGAACATGAATGCCGTGACATACAGGGTCAGACCCCAGACGACTAAGCCAACCTGAAATGAACGTGTCACCCGTTTGATGTGTCGACGATTCATGATGAACCACAGTCCCTGCTTTTCATCGAAAATCAATGAATCACACGCGGCAGCATCGAGCGAGTCGTTCGCGGCGTCAAGTGACGCATGCTGATGTGGAACAGAGGGGGTCGACATCGCTGGTTACTCAAACCGAAGCAATTGCTTGAGCGCGTGGAACATCATGGGACTCGTGACGAAGTGAGACTGGTGCCGGCGAGGGCTCCCAGCGCGGAAAACAGGGAGAAGAGGGCGGATTTGGCGGTACTTGAGATCTCATCCCGGCTGGCGTCTTGGCCGGGGATGGGGGCGCAAAACAACACCCGCTGAAGTGTACCCGAAACTGTAACTATCCGTGGAATCCAAGGTTGCAGAAAGGACCACAAGTTTTCTTACCGCGAAGGTGCAAGATTTGAAGGCGTGCCGGCAATTCTGGTGTCGCCGGACGGACCACTCCGACGACCTCTCTCCTCACAGGCAAGAACCTGAACACCTCTTGCCAATCAGTTGTACAACGAATGCACCAGCCGAATCTCCTCCCGGCTGGTGCGTTCGTTTTGTGGACGAAATTAGGGCCTCAGGCGTCAGGAAATCCAAAGCGGAAGGGGAACAGGAGGAACATCACTTGTATATGCCTTTCACTTTGACGGCTACGTACCCCTGATTTCTCCCGGCACGCGAACCTGATCGCCGATACACACGTAGTTTTCCCCTCAAGGAAGGGCATTTCATGCGCACACACGTTTACGCGGTTCTCACCACCATCGCCACCTCGCTTGCCTGCGCCCAGCCCGCCGCGCCCGCGACCGAAGCTCCCGCTCATTCCACGACCAAGTCCAATCCAGGAACCGCATCGTCCGCTCCCATTCAGGCCTCGCTGTTGCGAGAAGAGGCCGTTTCGATGCTGGAAACACTCTCCAAAGATCCCAGCGCAGAGATTCGCGCCAACGTGGTCGAAGCCGCAGGATGGGGAGGCGCTGGTTCCAGTGGTGGCAGTTCGCGGCTAATTCCCATCATTGAAAAGGGACTGAGTGATCCAAGCCCGGCAGTGCAAACCGTTGCACTGATGGTTGTGGCTCGCAACAAGATCCGCCAGTTTGTGCCCTTGGCACGCACATCGCTTTCTTCGGAAAGCCCATATGTGAAATCCGCCGCCATCTATGCCTTGGCCGCCAACGGCGTTGAAGTCGATCAGACGCCACTGGCGTCGATACTTCTGACTCATGACAAGCCGCAGGTTCGTGCGCACGCTGCGTTCATCCTGGGTGAATTGAAGAATGCTTCGGCCATGGGCTTGCTGCGTCAGGCAGCTCGCGAGAAGCTCATCATGGCCAGCGAGTCGCAGGTCAAGTCATACCAGTTGCAGATCGCCGAAGCCCTAGTCAAGCTCGGAGACCAGACGCAGATCGACACCATCCGCGCTGCCCTGTATTCCGGCCCGGACGATCTGGAAGCTGTGGCGCTGGCGGCACAAATTCTTGGAACGATCTCTGATAGCGGTTCACGAAACAACCTCATCAATCTCTCGGTCTACAAGGATCGGGCGGGAACACCGCTTCCGGCTGATGTGCGGCTCGCCGTCGCCGCAGCGCTCGCCAAGCTCGGTGAAACTGATGCCGCCATGATCGCGACCGAGTTTGTCACACACGCCGAGCCGGCGATTCGCAAGCAGGCGGCGTACGTGATGGGCTTGGGCGGAAAAAACGCGCTGGCCGTGCACCTTGCGACCTTGCTCAAGGATCAGGATGCCGGAGTGCGGGTGGCCGCGGCGGATGCGATCCTGAAGTTCAAGCGATAGGTCAATTCTCGAAAACAAGACCAATTCACCTCCCCGGAAACTGGTTTCAGAAGGCCATTTCGTCGATGGTCTGGGCGGTTTGGTGCTCCAATAATCTTCCCCTGGTGGTTTTTGAACCCTAGAGGTTTTTGGGTGGGGGATGGCGCGTGTTGCGACATCCCGGTCCCCAGTCAGCCAAGCCAAATGGAGTTCCCATGACGGTTGCCAATAAAGTGACGATTACCGATGCTGGTCCCTGCCTGAAAAAAATGCACATTGAGATTCCCGCCGATGCGGTCGCGGCAAAGGTGAAGGAAGGATTTGCCTCCTATTCGCAGTACGCCGCGTTGCCGGGCTTTCGCGCCGGTCGCGTGCCCATGCGGATGATCGAGGCCAAGTTCGGCAAGGATGTGCGCAATGACGCCAAGCAGCAGTTGATTTCACAGGCGTATCAGAAGGCAGTGGAAGAGAACAAACTCAAGACCATCAGCGACCCCAGCGCTGAGGGCTTGGACAAGCTGGAAGTGCTTGATGGCAAGCCCCTCTCGTTCGAACTGGAAGTGGAAGTGGTGCCTGAGTTCACCATGCCCAGTCTTGACGGCATCGCGGTCAAGAAGCCACAGTACGAAGCGACGGACAAGATGATCACCGATGAATTGAACAAGTTCGCGGTGCAGGAAGGTTCGCTGGAAGAGCGTCAGGCCTCAGAGCCCGGCGACTACCTCACCGGCCACGCGGTGCTCACCGCAGGCAAGGACAAGAAGGAGTACTACAACCTCAAGGGCGCTGTAGTGCAGGTTCCCCCGACCGACAAGGAAGGCAAGGGCATGATTCTGGGCATCCTCGTGGATGACTTCAGCAAGCAGCTTGGCCTTCCCAAGCCCGGCGACAAGGTCACGATCAAGGCCAAGGGCCCGGAGAATCACGAGCTCGAGGATCTGCGTGGGCAGAATCTGACGGTGTCCTTCGAGATTGAGCGCTGCGACCGCATCATTCCCAAGCCCATTTCCGACCTGGTGATGATGCTCGGTTACCCCGATGAGGCCACGCTGCGCAACGCCGTGAAGACCCGCCTGGGTCAGCGTCTCGCGATTGAGACCTCGGTGGCGATGCGTCGCCAGATCGCCGAGTTCCTGATCGAGAACACCAAGATGGAGTTGCCCGCCAAGGCGACCGCAGCGCAGACCAGCCGCATGATCGAGCAGAAGCGTTTGGAATTGATGTATCGCGGCTTTGAACCCCAGCAGATCGAAGAACACATCGCCCTCATCCGCAGCGGCTCGACCGACGCCGCGGTGAAGGAACTCAAGCTGTTCTTTATCCTGAACACGGCGGCCGACACGCTGAATGTGCAGGTGACTGAGCAGGATGTGAATTCCCGCATCGTGCAGATGGCGATGGAGCGAAACGTCCGTCCCGACAAGATGCGTGATGAGATCGTCAAGTCTGGCGCGGGCCACGGCATCATCCGCCAGATCCGCGAGCACAAGGCCATGGACGCGATTCTCGCCAAGGCCACCGTCACGGATATCTCAGTCGAAGAGTGGGAAAAGAGCCAGAAGAAGTAATCTGGCATTCATGGACTGAACTCAAAGGCCCTCGTCTTCATGGCGAGGGCCTTTTGCATTACTTCTTCATGTACTTCCAGTTTCGCTGCTTGCCTTCACCGATCCACTCCACCGAAGTGGCGATGCGCTTCGCGCGAGTCTCCTCACGCTTGGCTTCAGTGATCCACTCGATGTACTCGCGCTTGCAGGACGGGGAAAATCCATCGAAGACTTTGGATGCGGGTTTGGACTTGGCAATCGCCGCCGCGAAGTCCTTTGGCATCGGCAGTGGTTTACGTGCCTTGCGCTGCAGAGGCACTTTGACGCCCTCGTCGTTCAGCTTGGCTGCCTTGCGTATGAGCCGCAGGATGGTTGCATCTGAAGGGAGATCGTCTTTGCATGTGATTCGTGCGGGAATCGGATCCCGCCCCGGCGCACCCCAATTCATCGCTGGCGCATCGCCATCTTTCTGTGCATCGCCCAGCAAGGAGGCCTTCCAGAATCCAAAGACACAGTGCTGCTTGAACGCCGCCATCGAGCAGTAAGGCCCTTTGTACTCAAACGAGGGCATGCCCCATTTGATGGTTTCCGCGGCGTCCGGGCAACCTTTGTGCACGAGCGTGCGCAGGTGTTTGAGGATCGGTCGTGCGAATGGTGCGGAACGTTCGATGTACGCATCCACTCGCGGGTCTTTGCTGCCCATCTCACGCTCCCGAAGTGTTCAGCCCGCCATGCCGCGGATCAGTTCCGCCAGCGTGGTGTGGCCTGCTTTCACTTTACCAAAGCCATCTTCACGCAGGGTCTGCAAATTTCCCAAGGCGAGTGCTTTGCTGCCGATGACCTGCGAACTCGCGCGGTGCATGAGGAGATCGCGGGTTTCAGGATCAAGCGTCAGCAATTCATAGACGCCGATGCGGCCTTTGAAGCCGGTGTTGCGGCAGGCGCGGCAGCCGACGGATTGGGGAATCTGCTCACCTGCGGCAAGCGGGAAATCATCGGGAATCTCGGCCAGATCGGGCAAGTGCATCGTACCGCACTCCTTGCAGAGGCGGCGGACGAGACGCTGCGCAAGGATGCCCTCAACGCTGCTGGCGACGAGGAAGGGCTCGACACCCATATCGAGCAATCGCGTGGTGGCACCGGCGGAGTCGTTGGTGTGCAGCGTGCTGAAGACTAAGTGGCCGGTGAGCGACGCCTGCACGGCGACCTCGGCGGTTTCCTTGTCGCGGATTTCACCGATCATCACCACATCGGGGTCGTGGCGAAGGATGGAGCGCAGGCCCGCGGCGAAATCCAGCCCGATGCGTGAATTGGTCTGAATCTGGTTGACGCCGGGCACGTGATACTCGACCGGGTCTTCGACGGTGATGGCTTTGATTTCATCGGAGACGATGCGATTGAGTGAGGCGTAGAGAGTCGTGGATTTGCCCGAGCCGGTGGGGCCGGTGACGAGGAGAATGCCGTGAGGGCGATCGATCAATTTGGCCCAGCGAGACAGGACCGATTCGGGCATGCCCAGATCGGTGAGGGGCATGAGCACCGCGGATTTGTTGAGCACGCGCAGCACCACGCCCTCGCCAAAGAGCATGGGAATGATCGAGACACGCAGGTCAAACTCCAGCGGCGGCTTGCCGGGAGTGCGCGTCTTGAATGAGATGCGGCCGTCCTGCGGCAGGCGCTTTTCGGCGATGTTCAGATTCGCCATGATCTTCAGACGACTGACGATGGCGGAGGAGAACCGGTTGATCGTTGCGGCGACGTTGGCCCGGTGCAGCACGCCGTCGATGCGATAGCGTACGACGAGTTCTTTTTCATATGGTTCAACGTGGACGTCGGTCGCGCGGTCATTGACTGCCTCGGTAAGGATGTCATTCACCAGCTTGACAACGGATGCCTCTTGGGCCGCCTCGGCATCATCTGCGGGAGCAGCGTCTGCGGCGTTGGTGCCCTGACCATCGGCGGCGAGGGCGTCCAGAGTGTCGCCGCCGACACCGTAATTGATCTTGATGAAATTAGCCAGTTCGTCCTCCTCCGCGAGGGCAAGATCAATGCCGCAGCCGCTGGCGATGCGTAGTTCATCAAAGAGTGCGCTGTCGAAGGGATCGGAGGTGGCGATGGTGAGGCGTCCGCCGGATCTGGAAACGGGCACGCAGCGACCTCGATACACCACTCGGCTGGGAAGCGCGGCGAGAATTTCGGGATCGACCGTGATGTTGGAGAGATCGACGACGGGCATGCGCAGGTGCTGTCCGAGCGCGTTGAGCACGGCCTGCCGCGTCATCGCGCCGGTGGCGGCGATGGCCTGTTCCAGCCGCTCTCCAGTGCTGGCAGCGCGCGCCAGCGCCGCATCCAGTTTGTCTGGCGCGACGAGGGAACGTTGAATCAGGAAGTCCTTGAAGAGCATGCGGAGATGGTATGAGATTGGCCGGGGTGATGAGATGCGCGAGTTGGCCAGGGGTTCTATCCTCGTGACCTATGAGTCTCGTTGTCACTGGCACCGTCGGCATTGATTCGGTCTATCTTCCCACCGGAAACGCGGAACGCGTGTTGGGGGGGAGTTGCGTCTATTTCGCCGCGGCGGCGGGAATGATGGGCCCGGTGCGCATGGTCGCGGTGGTGGGGGAAGATTTTCCCGCCGATTCGCGCAAACTCATCAGCGGGTTGAGGAATGTTGATTCAGCGGGGCTTTCCACTCGCACGGGTGGCAAGACGTTCAGTTGGGCTGCACGCTACTCGGCGGATATGAACAGCCGCGAGACGCTGTCGACGGAGCTGGGCGTGGTTGGCGAAGGCGCGCCGGAGATTCCTGCGGCGTATCGCGATTCGCGGATTGTTTTCCTGGCCAACATGCACCCGGCGCAGCAGCTGGCCCTGCTCAGGCAGTTTCCGCAGCAGGGGCTGGTGGTGGCGGACACGATGGATCTGTGGATCAACATCGCTCGCTACGACCTGGGGTTACTGCTGCGCGAGGTCGATGGCCTGGTGCTGAACTTCGATGAAGCGGAACTGCTGACCAACACCAAGAACACGGTGACGGCGGCCAAGCACCTCTTGAACATGGGGCCTCGGTTTGTGATTGTCAAGAAGGGTGAACACGGGTGCTTGTTTGCCCTGCGTGAAGGTGATGGCAGCGTTGCATTGGGAGCTTTGCCAGCTTTCCCGACCGAAAAGGTGACTGACCCCACGGGCGCGGGAGACTCCTTCGCGGGTGGCTTCATGGGTTACCTGGCTGCGAATCTTTCAAGTCATGCCGCGCCGGGGATGAGATTTCCGCTCAGCATTCCCACGTTGCGGAGCGCGCTGGCGCGGGGCACGGTGGCTGCATCATTCACGATCGAGGATTTCTCGCTCGATCGGTACAAGACGTTGAAGCCAGCGGAAGTGGATGCTCGACTGCAGTGGTATGCCGACATGGTCCGTATTTGATCCGGATTGCATCGCAGACCAGCCATTTCCGGGTTACATCAGTTCGGCTTCGTCATCGCCATCTGCATCCGGTTCATCCGGCGTGGTGTCCACAGCTTCCACCATGCCGGCAGGTGGTGGGCCGAAGATTGCGCTACCGACGCGCACCATGTTGGCACCTTCCTGGACGGCGATTTCGTAGTCGTTGCTCATGCCCATGGAGAGGATGTTCATGCGTCCCTCGCCGCAACCCATGGAGCGCATCTCTTCAAAGAGTTCGCGGCAGCGGATAAAGACGCGCCGGGATTTCTCAGCATCATCTTCGTGCGGAGCCATCGTCATCAGGCCGCGGAGGCGAACGTTCATCATGCTGTCGATCTGCTCGGCCAGCGCCGGGGCTGCGGGCATGGGGCAGCCGTACTTGCCTTCTTCGCCACTGCAATCGACTTGAAGGAGCACTTCGACAATCACATCGCGGCGGAGGGCGACCGTCTGAAGTTCTTCGGCCAGCCGCAGTGAATCAAGCGAATGAACGAGGCGGACGAGTTCGACTATCTTGCGGGCTTTGTTGCGTTGGCAATGGCCGATCATGTGCCAGCGGGCCTGTGCCGCGGGTTGAGAAGTTGTGCCAAACAGAGTTGGGGGCGTCGGTTTGGCAGTGCGGCCGGTGGCGAGCACCTTCATCCGGGCCATGTATTCATCCACCATGGCAGCGCGCTGCACCAGGTTCTGCACCTTGTTTTCACCCAGGTCGCGATGACCAAGATCGAGCAATGCCCGGATCTGATCCGGCATGGCGTTCTTGGTCACGGCGATGAGAAGAATCTCTTCCCCCTTGCGTCCTGAGGTACGAGCGGCGGCGGCGATGCGTT
>CAYTYD010000023.1:0-7645 GCA_964441555.1 uncultured Phycisphaeraceae bacterium
ACCACTTCGTGGTGCCAAGCCAACCCAAACGACCAACGGGGGGACCGCTACGCGGTTACCCCCGCCTATTGGCCCCCAGCCCGACGGGCTGAAAATCCCCCGCGCACGCCACCCCCGCGAACCCCCCTGACACGCTCTCCGCTGCCTCCCGCCGACAACTTAACCACCACCAACACGCCTCGCGTGCAGGTCATCACGTGCCCCGTACAAAATCGCGGGATATCTCCAAACATCTGGGAGCGCACCATCAGGAGAACAGAAAATGAAGCCCCGCGGCAAGCTCAGTCACCCTCAGATCAAGAACTCAATAGCGCTCTTTCTTGAGGTCCTGGGTCTTGATCCACACCTTGCGCAGCGTCTCGATATCCAGCAATTCCAGCTTGACCTGGTATGCCACAAAGTCCTGCGCACGGTTGTTGGAATACTCACGATCCATCACGATCGAGCCGCTGAGCACATAGTCCACAGCCATCTCGCCCTTCATCTTCTTGATAAAGGCGGGATCGGTGAACTCAGTATCGCTCCGCTCCAGTCGCAGCGAATCACGCACCGCGCGTTCAGTGAGAATGTCGACGCGACCACTGTTCAGGAGCTCTTCCTCAAACTTGCCGGTGAACATCTCCGTCTCGATCACCTGGTCAGTGCGATTGCGGATCTCGCCGACAGCGATGATCGGTTTGCGCCCGAGTTTGGCGATCGATTGCTCGAGCCAAGGACGATTGATGCAATCGGGAATCATGTTCTGCGCAACAATCCGCGCATCCGAATCGTTGAAGCGGCGCGCCAGCGTGATGTCCGTCTGAGGATCGACACGCCGCGTGCGATCGCCCGCGCAACCCGTCAGCGTTGCCGCCATCAGAACTCCACCCACCAGGCCCGCCGCCATCTTCGCACGATTCATGTGAACTCTCCAATGTTTCGCGGCGTGTGCCGCGATGTGCTCAATCTGCCTGACTGTAAGACCCTTGTCAGCACGCCCGGTTCCGAAGCCGCAAATGCTCCCCAAACCCATGATTCGGATTCTGTCTGTCGCGATTTCCACCCCGCGGCGGCCATCACGAAGGGTTGTACCCGATCACCGTTGTCAAACCACGCTCCGACACCTGTATCGTCTTCCACTCTTCACGCACCGTGCCACCACTGGCGAGTTCATACACCATCCGCACACGATGCGTGCCCGCAGGAAGCTTGGCAAGCATCACCCGCGCCTGCCCGGGCAAAAACACCCAGCTGCGCAGGTCTGCCTGCTCGGTGGCTTGCACGGCAATCACACCCACAACAGCCGTCACCGCCGCGAGGGTGTAGTTGTTCTTCTTGTCACCTTGATGCGCTGCGACAGATGCTCCTGCCACCAGGCCCAGCTTGCCCGCGACTCGCACCAGCGTGCGCGAATAGATCGCCGGCTCAGCGCGCCGGTAATTCTCCGCGCTCACACTCGCCATGTCTTCCACGAGCGCCAATCTCCCAGGTGCCTCGGCAGACCCTTCCACTTCCAGCATCGCCCCTGTCACGCTCGATGGCTGCATGCTCAATCGGGGGTACGGAATGTCGACGACCAGATCAAGCAGTGGGGCACGCAGGCGAGACTCGGTCTTGATCGGCCCTCTTCCTGTCAACGCCACCACCAGCACGTTGACATCATCGCGATTCACACGTGCAAGTTGCTCAAAATCCTCCGCTTTCACCGGACCCACAATTTGCTGTTGCTGCTTCACGGCATCGACAAGCCGCCGCGCAGCGAGTTCCTGGTTATTCCGTTCGTCAACCGCCATGAACGTCACGCACGAGAGATACGCACCCAGCGGGCTTTCCACAAACTGCCCGGCATCCCGGGCATTCATTCCCGCCTTGGCCTTCTCGGTTTTCAGCACACCCGCCTTGTCCTGCGCACCGGCCATCTTCATGTATTTGCCGTACACATCGCGCAGATGCTCGGCCTTGCGCAACTGCCGAAGTGCCTCCGCTGTCGCAAACCCATCAATCTTGCCCTGCTCCAGATACGCCAAGGTCTTGAAGACATTGATGTACATGTCTTCATACGGCTGCGCCACAAAGCTCGCCGCCGCGTCATTCAGCGCCCACATCGCAAAAACATCACCACGCGACGGGTCGTAGTTGTACGCACTGGCTGCTTCCGCCGTATCAAACCGCTTCACAGCCAATTCCGGATCACCCGCCGCCAGCGCCACCGAGCCCCGCTCCATATGCCACAGCAATCCACTCTGATCGCCATACGCCTCGCGCGTCGGTTCACTATCCAAGAGTGCCGCGGCACCCGCATAGTCACCCCGCGCGTGATACTCATTCAATCGCGGCTGAAACCGCGCCACATTCGAGCACCCACCCAGTGCTGCCGCGCCCAGCAGCAAAACCACCAAAGCTGCACCCAGCCCGGTGTCTTTCCTGCTACCCCGCCGAAGAATCGCGTACCGCATACTCATGCACCTACAGCGTAAACCCTTGGTGGCCGATGTTCTGACTCGTCAGGCGCAAAGAGGTTCACGCCACAACCAGCCCGGATCCACGTTATTCCCGGACCATGCCCCCCGATTTCAAGGTCCTGGAACAAAGAGTCCCGTGGCGCGAACCCCTTGCACCTTTCGGTATGCTCGGAGACATGAAGATGACCCTCATTCTGATCGCCGGTTTGTGTGCCTCCGCCGCCTTTGCTGATGCTCCCTTGTGGACGCTGCACGACAAGGCCCCGGCTGGTCTTGAGAATTTCACTGCCGGTCCGCGTCCGACCAAGGGCCAGATCGCAGTTGCCGATCGCGCGGCACTCGAAGCGCTCTTGTCTCAGGCCCCGCGCGAAGACACCAACCGCCGCCTCGCCGAATATGGACTGGAGATCACACTGCCGTTGCCTGATGGCACGCTTGGCCGTTTCGCCGTCGCCGATGCGCCGGTGTTTGCTCCTGAGCTCGCGGCACAGTTCCCATCCATCCGCACCTACATGGTGCAGGGGCTCGATGATGCCGCCATCAGTGGTCGTATGGAAGTGACGCAGCGTGGCATCACCGCCATGCTCCGCTGGCCTGGCTCCTGCGTGATGCTGGATATCTACGCGCTGGGCGACGACTCAACGGTGGTCAGCTATCACCTGCGTGATCTTCCTGGCTCGATGGATTGGGCATGCAGCACCCGCGAAGGTGTCCACGGCCAAGCCGCCGATCCTAACGGCGCACCGGCCTTCCGTCCTCGCGCGACGACATTCCGTACCTATCGCATGGCGATGGCGTGCACGGGCGAGTGGGGCCTGCATCAGTGCAACGTGCTCGGCCACGCTCCCAACACGGCTGACCCGATCGCAGCAATTGCGACGGTGGTGAGCCGCACCAATGCGACGTATGAGATCGATCTTGGTGTGCGATTCCTGCTGGTTGCCAACAACGCGAACCTTGTCTACATCGATCCCGCCACCGATCCGTACAGCACCAGCTGCGACGGCGCGGCGGGTGCCGACTGCTCCGGTGAATACCTCACGCCCAACCGCAACAACCTCGCCAGCGTCATTGGTAACTCCAACTACGATGTGGGCCACCTGATGACTCGCGTCTTTGGTGGCGTCGCCTATCTGGGCAGCGTCTGCACCAGCAACAAGGGTGGCGGCATCAGTGGCATTCCCCGCGGCGGCGACATCGATCCCCTCTCCGCTCTCGTCACCATTCACGAAGTGGGCCACCAGTTCGGCGCTGGACACACCTTCAACGGCATCCGTGGCCGCTGCTTGAACAACGTGAGTGGCACAACGGCGTGGGAGCCCGGCTCCGGCAGTTCGCCAATGGCATATGCAGGCGGCTGCCCCGTTGGTGATGCGCCTCCCACCGACAACATCGCCATCTTTGCCGATCCCTACTTCATGCACGGCTCGCTTTTGCAGATGCAAACGTTTATTGCCGGCACCGGTGGCAATTGTGACGTTCCGACCACCACAACCAACAACGCGCCAGTCATCAACACCATCACGCCTGCGAACCTCTCCATTCCTCCGTCTACACCATTTGAGCTCACTGTTGCCGCAACAGACCCCGACGGCGATTCCATGACCTACTCATGGGAGCAGTACGATCGCGGCCCCGCTCAAGCCATCACCGAGCCCGACAACGGCACAAGTCCCCTCTTCCGCGTCTTCCCGCCAGTCACCAGCCCCGTCCGCACTTTCCCTCGCTGGGCCGACATCATCAATGGCCCGACCAATGGCGAGCGACTCCCCAGCGTTCTCGGCTCGGTTCGCAAGTTCCGCGTGCTGATCCGCGACAATCGCGCCGGCGCTGGTGGCACGCTCATCTCCCCCTTTGTGAATCTCACTGTGGCCAGCGGCTCATCACCCTTTGCCGTCACCGCTCCTGCCGCGAACTCGGATGTGAATCGCGCCTCGGCAGGCCTGGTCTGGTCGGTTGGAAATACCAACGCCTCACCCATCAGCGTCTCCAACGTCAAGGTGGAAATCACCCGCGACGAAGGCGCCACCTTCAGCACCGTGCTTTCCTCCACGGGCAACGATGGATCGCAATCACTGGATCTATCCGCTCAACCGATCGGCATGGCGCGGCTTGTCGTTCGCTCCATCGGCAACGTCTTCTTCGCCGTGTCGCCGAAGTTTCGTTTGACAACGGCCTGTGGCCCCGCTGATTTCAACGGCGACGAAACGATGGATTTCTTCGACTACCTTGACTTCGTCGCGGCATTCAGCGCGGGTGATCCTGCCGCGGATTTCAATCTGGATGGCACGATCGATTTCTTTGACTACCTGGACTTTGTCGCGGCATTCAGCAGCGGCGGGTGCTGATCATTTTGGTTCCGGTTGGCTGATGGTGTTTTGCTTCGGGTTAGATTTGGCTGCCCATATCCTCTCCCGTGCATCCTCTTCGTGTGGGAATCGTCGGATGTGGAACAGCCGGTCCGGCTGTGGCGACATTGCTTGCGCGAGCGGGCCATCGTGTCGTGATTCTGGAACGAGCGACCGAGTTGCAACCAGTTGGCGCGGGACTGCTGATCCAACCGACCGGCATGGCCGTTCTTCGGAAGCTGGGATTGCTCGATGGATTGCTCGCCCTGGGATCGCGCATCGATCATCTAGACGGCCGCACGCATCGCGGCAGGCGGATCCTCGAGCTTGGCTACGCCGATCTGGCTCCGGGTCTGTTTGGCCTGGGAATGCACCGAGGTGCTCTCTTCTCTGCGCTGCTCGATGCTGCGGTGGCTGTGGGTGTCGAGATTCGCACAGGTTGCGTGGCAGAGACCATTCGCACCGGCGAAGGCCAAGCCGGCGGGAACCAAGTCAGTGTCATTGATTCCAACGCTCGCTCGCACGGTCCGTTCGATCTGCTGGTGGTGGCCGATGGTGCAAAGTCAGCACTGCGGCAGCATGCCTCTCAGCATCGCGTGCGTCGATATCCATGGGGCGCACTCTGGTATGTCGCCGAACGCCGCGGCACAGCGTTTGATCACACGCTTTCACAGGTCTATCGCGGTACGCGGCAGATGATCGGCTTTCTTCCCTCCGGCCGTCCTGATGCGCAAGCAAGCGAGACCATCAGTGTCTTCTGGAGTCTGCCTTATCAAGCACACGACCAAGTTCGCGCATCAGGCCTCGATGCGTGGCGACGCGAAGCGCTCGCACTCGCACCTCACGCCGAAGAACTGCTTCGGCAGGTGCGCTCACTGGATGACTGTGTCTTTGCCTCTTACTTCGACTCGTCCATGCGGCCGTGCTATGTGCATGATGCACCGGTCGTCTTTGTGGGTGATGCCGCTCATGCCATGAGCCCTCAACTGGGCCAAGGTGCCAACCTCGCCTTGGTTGATGCTGAAGAATTGGCACACTGCCTCCACGCTTCTCAAAGAGTGTCTGACGCCCTGCGTGAGTATGACCAGCGACGCGCGGCACACATCGACTTTTACTCACGAGCCTCGCGCTGGCTCACGCCGTGGTTTCAATCTGGTGTCACGCCTCTGGCCTGGCCTCGAGATCTGCTCATGCACCCCATGGGTCGCGTGGCATGGATCAGAAAGCAGATGTTGCAGAGTCTGGCTGGCGTGAAGGACGGCATCTTCTCAATTCGTTCCGATGTGAGGTGAGCGGTCCGAAGCGATGACGCACAGTGTGTCGCGTGTCAGAACAATCGCTTCGTCGGGTTCACCACCATGTTGTCGCGCCCCAGCACCATCAGGTCCGCGATTTCCACCGCCTCTTTGAATGACTCCTGGGCAGCGCGGATATCGATCGCGCCCGTCGTCATGACGCCCCGCTCCATGTGCTCCAGCGTGGGAATCGCATCGCCGGTGATCAGCGTGGTGTGCTTTTGATCCGGCACGAGCACGGCGCACATTCCCGGCGTGACGCCGGGCATGGGAAAAAGATCCACCCCCTCGGCCAAGGAGTCCGGCGCGGGCTGGAATCTGGCCAGCAATTCCACATCCGCTTTCAGCATCGCGATCAATTCCTCGTCCGCGTTCTCCCGCCCCATCTCATCGCGCAATCGCGAAGCCAGCGGCACGCCCAGTGCCTCGCGTTCCATTTCGCTCATCAGCCACTGCGCTTTGGGAAAAGCGGACAATCCGCGCCGCGTGTCGGGGTGAAAGCTCGTCAGAAAAACGTGCGTGATGGATTCCGGCGCCAGATTTGCCCGCTCGGCCAGGCGCGCGGCAATCGCTGGGCCAGGGAGCCCCGGATCGATCAGGATTCTCGCCTTGGCGGCAACGATCAACGTTGTGGTCGCGTGCCCCGTTCGCACGGCTGATTTCTCGCCCCACATCGCGTTGGCCGCCAGCGCCCCGATCGAAATCACTTTCACTTCTGCCATGTATGAACGGTAGGTGTCGAGGGATCACTTGCGCGTGGGTGCGATCGGTTCCTGCACCACACCACCAAACAGCACGACGCCTGTGCTGTGCCGGATGAAGAAGACGAAGGGTCGATCCGCCGTGAATCGAATCGGCTTGGGTGGCTCAGGTTGCGCCGGTGAGCCGGTGACAGCGATCACCGCCGTCACTGCAGCCGCCTCTGTTCCTTTCTCATCCACATCGCAATTGGCGATATGCAGCACTTTGTCGATGTACGTCGGCTTCACATCCGTGAAATTCGTGAAGTCCGCTGCGCTGGGGTCGAGCGCGGTGCTCACCCCCATCTTCTGCAGCGCGCCCTTGAGTTGAAGCGTCGAATCCAGCGAAAACAGCGGCATCGTCACAATCACCGGCACGCCCGGGTGCCCTTTCTTGATCTGGTTGAGATTCAATCCCGTCACCACTTGCTCAAACTTTCCCTCGTCGGGCAGCACCACCATCATCTCCGCCTGCCCGACATACGGCAGCCACACCACCTGGCCATCTTTGATCTTCGAATACGCATAATTCCGCTCGCACATCATCATCGGAACCTTGCGTGCCGCCCCAGGAACGCTGAACATCATGTCCTGAGTGCGATCAAACTGCTCCCACCACGACGCCTTGAAATAGATCGCGGTGGTCAGAATCAAGCCACTCGGGGGAATGTCCTGCGCATCCACGACATGCGTGATCCGCTTTCGCGTGTGCTCGCTGGCCCAGTCATTGATCGTGTCCGCCACCTTCTTTGGCTTGCCGAAGTTCATCATCTCTGTCGGCGATGCGAACATGCGCTCCAGAGTCTTGCTCGCCTCCGGCT
>CAYTYD010000023.1:7655-20522 GCA_964441555.1 uncultured Phycisphaeraceae bacterium
TTGCCCACAACGCGGCGGCTTGTGTGAGGAGCAATGGCTGGGCATTTTCCGGCAACCACTCTGGCTTGACGGTTGCCTCGGTCTTCAGGAGCTCGGCAAAGGACTTGAATGACTCATCCGTCACGGACGGCTTGCCGGCGACTTTGTGAATCCGCATCACTTCGCTCAGTTCGTCTCGTGTTGCGCCAACAGCGCCCACCCGCGCCATCGCCAACGCGGCATGAATGCTCGATGGAGAGAAAAAGAGATTCCCTTTTTGTCCGTCGGCTCGCAATGCCCGCAACAGGTCGGCGGCAAACTCTGACGCCGCCGCACCCAGCCGCTCGGCGGATTCTTTTTGCTGTGATGCCTCTGCAGGAGACGATGCCAACGCCGGGCCTTGGGCAAATCTCGAAGCCGCCGCCAAGCCAGCCACACCAAGAAGGAGGTTTCTCATCCCCATTTTGTACTCGCAAATGCCCTCGGTGTCGCTGCGACTCGGGTGCGAGTGACACCCTGGTGACAATCCAACGCCATTTTGGTCGCCTTCAGGCCAGACATTATAGGACTAGGTTGTTGCTGAGGCGATCGCAGGGGATCTCCGCCGTTTCGGAAACTCGGCTGTAACACACCCTGAGAATTTCCGAACAAACCTTCTGGGTGGTGCGTCTCTATACAGGTTGATGCACCGGTCGATGTATTGCTTGGCACCCTTGGTGCCCGGTGGCGGTACAAGACCATGTAAGGATTGTCTTGGGGAGTCCTCTCCTCTCTGATACGCTGCTCGCTGTTGGAGGTCTTTCATGCAAGAAGTCAAACAAGTCGTGGCTGCCGCTTCACGTCGCGTGTTTCTCAATTCCTACTTGCGTGCTCTCGCCTGGACCCTCACCGTCGCGGTTGGCCTTGCCATTGCTGCGCGGCTTACCCAACAAGTCGTCGGACTCACCCTTGATTGGACTCAGATCGGCATCGGTCTTGCCGCGGGCTCTTTTGCAGTCGCGCTGATCTGGTGTTTGATCAAGAAAGCCAAGCCCGTGGCGATCGCGCGCGAAGTGGATGAGAAGGCCGATCTGCGTGAATCACTCTCCACTGCGCTCTATGTGGAGAAGTCTGCCTCTGAAGACCCTTGGGCCGCCTCGGTCGTTGAGAATGCACGCCGCACAGCAACCGGCGTCAACGTCAGCCGCGTGATTCCGATTGAGTGGACGCGGCAATGGCTCTATCCGATCGTCGGCGGCGTTGCGCTTCTGGTTGCCTGGGTCACCATTCCCAATTTCGATCTTGCTGGTCTCACCAAGAAGCGTGAAGAGATCGCCAAGAAGGAAGCGGATGTGGTTGTCGCCAAAGTTCAGGTGAACACCGCGGAAAAGAAGATCAAGGAAGCCCTTGAGAAGGCCGGCATCGCTCTCAAGGACGAGAAGGCTGACCCCATGGCCGAGCAGAACGGGCCGGATCCGACCAAGGCCGAGGAGATTCGCCGCGCCGGCCTGAAGAAGCTGACCAACATGGCGGAGCAGATTCAGGACAAGATGGATGGGCCCAAGGGCAAAGAGCTTGCCGTCATGAAGGACATGATGGAGCAGTTGAAGAGTCCCGGCCCCGGCCCTCTGGCCGAGATGCAGCGCATGATGGCTCGCGGCGAATTCGGCAAGGCCGAGCAAGCCCTTCAGGAATTGCAGAAGCAGCTCGCTTCCGGTGCGATGTCTGCTGATCAGAAGGAACAACTTCAGCAGCAGTTGCAGCAGCTGGCCAAGCAGATGAAGAGTGCTGAGGGCAAGCAACAGGCCGCGGCCGAAGCCCTCAAGAAAGCTGGTTTGGATCAGAAAGAGGCCGAAGCGATTGCCAAACAGATGGCCAAGGACCCCGCCGCGGCGAAGCAGGCGTTGGAAAAAGCCCTCGCCGAAAACAAGTCGATGACCGAGCAGCAGAAGCAGCAGGCCGAGGAAATGTCCAAGGCCCTTGAGCAGGCCTGCAGCAAGTGCAACGGCATGGGCGAGAACATGAACAAGATGGCCGAGAACATGGGCAAGAACGGCATGGGCCAGCAGGGCCAGGAGGCCATGAGTCAGCTGGGCGATCAGATGAGTGAGATGGAGCAGATGCAGGGCGAGATGGAAGCCATGCAAGCCGCCCTGGGCGAAGCTCAGGAGCAGATGGAAGGCATGGGCCAGTCGATGGGCGAAATGGCGGGCAAGCTCGGCAACTCTGACAACGTCGGCGAATTTGAACAAGGTGATTCGTCCGGTCAGCTGGGTGCTGGTTCAGGCGGCCCCGGCCAATCCGGTGGTGGTCGTGGCCCGGAAGAAAACCCCGCGTCGTACACACTGCAAAAAGACAAGGCCAACGTCAAGACCACAAAGGGTCAGATCATCGGGTCACGATTGGTCTATGGCGAACAGGTTCGCGGCGAATCCGTCGCAGAGTTCACCGATGCCGTCGAGCGTGGCAGCCAGCAGGCCACCGAGGCCTTCGAAACTCTCCGCGTTCACCGCGAATACTCCGGCGCAGTCAAGCACTACTTCGGTCGCCTCGAAGAACAGGCCAAGAAGGCCAAGGCCGCTAAGGAAGGGAAGTCTTCCGATGGCCCGGCCAAGACCAGTGAAGACGCCAAGGGTGCGGGATCTGCTCCGGCTGCTGACGGTGACAAGAAGTGAGTGACGAGGCACCTGTCGCGCGGCGACCTCGTTGGCTCATTCCGCTCGTGGTCGTACTGACTATCGGTGGCATGATCGGCGGATATGCGATCCGTGAAGGAATCCGCCGCTCGCTCTTGCACAAGGGCGGCACGGGTCCATCGCCTCGCGCGGTCATTTACACCTCTGCGGATGATCCTGTCGCGCGAGATTTCGTGGCGATGGCCAAGCAGATCCTCGAAATCGATGTCCAGTTTGTTGGCGATACCGAGGCGACCAAGAGCACCGGCATTGCGCAGCGATTGATTGATGAAGCCGCCGCGCCCAAAGCCCACGTCTGGTGGAGCAATGAGGAGCTTGCCACCGCTCGTCTCATTCGCGCTGGTGTCCTTGAGGAAAAGGAACTCGCCACCTTTGCCGCTCGCGCACGTGTGATTGCGTATTCAACCACTCGCGTGAAGTCGCCGCCACGGACTCTGCGTGATTTTGTCAATCCTGATCATGCCGGCCGCATCGGCATGGCTCACCCTCAGTTTGGCACCACTCGCGCCCAACTTGCGGCACTTGTCGCCATCCACGGCCAGGCCGCCACCGAAGCATGGCTGCACCAGTTGAAGGCCGCCAATGTCCGCCTCTACAACGGCAACTCCGCCGTGGTTCGGGGCATCGCGCATGCGGAGATTGACATCGGGCTGACGGATACCGATGACGTGTGGAGCGCGCGACGAGAGAAGTGGCCGGTGGAAATGGTCTTTGAAACTGTTGATCCACCTCAGCCGCCCATCGATGCGGGCGTGCTGGGCAACGGTGCAATTCGTGCAGGTCTTCCCAGCATGGGGTCTTTGCGCATCTGCAACACCGCCGCGACCGTCAAGGGCGTAACCGAACCTGCCGACAAGGTCGCGGCCAATGCCGTTCTCGATCTCCTGCGCAGCAAGACCTTTGAAATTGCCATGGCGCAGAGTGATTCGCACACCATGCCAATAGACCCGGAACTCGCCGCGCAATTCACTCCCAACTTGATCGATCAACCCTGGGTCGTCGACGCTCAAAAGTTGCTTGCGGCGGACGAAGTGGCGCAGAAGCTCTGGGAAAAGGTGATGGGCCGGTAACTCTCGCGGCCCGGCGATTGGTTTTCACGTTCTACCATTGGCCATGACCGTCGCGACATCGTCCGGAGTTGCCAGCGTGCACATCGAGCCCAAGCCATCTTCCGCTTCCAGTGGAGTCTCTTCCGCGCTCCTGGCCGAGATTCGCGCTCACATCGCGCGCGAGCTGACCTCGCTCACGGCTCTGCGGCACGAACTGCACGCTCATCCGGAGCTGGCCTTCCACGAGAATCGCACCAGCAAAGTTGTGCAGAAGGAGCTTGCCGCGCTCGGCATCGCTTTCAAGGCAGGTCTGGCGAAGACGGGTGTGGTCGGCTATCTCCCCTCGACTGGCGGCAACAACACCTCGTCGGTCGGCCTTCGCGCTGATATGGACGCGTTGCCGATCGAGGAAGCGACTGGCAAGCCGTATTCCAGCACATGCCCGGGCGTGATGCATGCGTGCGGTCACGATGGGCACACCACGATGCTCATTGGAGCAGCGCGTGTATTGAAAGCACTGTCGCAACGGCCTCACGCTGTGACCTTCGTCTTTCAACCCGCCGAGGAAAATGGCGGTGGCGGCCACGTTCTGTGTGAGCAAGGCGTGCTCAAGGGCGAGGCGGGCGGTGGTATTGGCCCGCGCATCCGCTGCATGTTTGGCCAGCATGGCTGGCCATCTCTCGATGTTGGCACTGTGTGGACTAAGCCGGGCGCGGTGTTGGCGAACACCGACGATTTCTATATCACGATCAAGGGTGTGCAGGCCCATGGCGCGTATCCGCACCAGGGCCGCGACACGATTGTGTGTGGTGCCGCGATTGTGACGGCGTTGCAGACGATTGCTTCCCGCAACGTGGGCCCGCTGGACAGTGTGGTAGTTACTGTCGGCCAGTTCCTTGCCGGCACTGCTACCAACATCATTCCGCAGGAAGCCAAGCTGGTGGGCACGGTGCGCACGCTGAGTGCTCAGACCAAGGCGATTGCCAAGGAACGTCTCTTCGGGCTTGTGGAGCACACGGCCAAAGCGCACGGCTGTGAGGCAGAGATCAACTGGGTGGATGGGTATCCGGCGACGATCAATGATGCCGCGTTGACCGAGCGTTTCGTGATGTTGGCCAAGAGCGCTGTCGGAGAAGATCGCGTCGGCCTGTTGCCGGAGCCGAGCATGGGTGGTGAGGATTTTGCGTTTTATGGACAACAAGTTCCCGCCTGCTTTTTCATGCTCGGACTCAAGCCGCCGGGTGCGGCACGCTTCCCCTCTCTGCATCAGCCCGATTTTGATTTCAACGACAACGCCCTCGCCCTAGGCATCGAAATGCTCGTGCTCGCGGCAGTGGGGGCCTGAAGCCATCCAGGAAACCCGCTTCGTACCATCCTTCCGTGCCCGATGATCCCGACATGCCTGCAGTTGATGAAGATGGCATGTTGCCATCCGATACGCCCCCACCGTGGGGGAGTGAGACGGATGAAGCGCGCTTGCAGCGGCTGTCGAAGAAGGCGCGTGGTCTTCCCGAGCGTGCCGGCGTCTACTTGATGAAGGATGCCACCGGCGTGGTGATCTATGTCGGTAAAGCCGCGACACTGCCGGATCGGGTGTCGAGCTACTTCGTGCCCAGTGCGGATCTGGGATTCAAGAAGCAGCCATTGCTGGATGTCGTGCATGATTTTGATGTGCTGCTGTGCGAAGGTGAGTGGGAAGCGCTGCTGGCTGAGAATCGGCTGATCAAGGACATCCGGCCGCGATTCAACGTGCGGCTGATGGACGACAAGACTTTTCCGTATCTTGTCGTCACCATGCGCGAAGCGTTCCCGCGCGTCTTCGTGACGCGGAATCCGACCGGCACCGGAGATGCGGAGCTGGCACAGTTACTCAAAGGCGCCCGGATCTTCGGCCCATTCACCAACGCGGGCGCGCTGCGCGATGCGGTGAGCGTGCTGCAGCGCGTTTTCAAGTTCCGCACCTGTTCACTCGACATTCTGGAGAATGATGAGAAGAACCGCTTCTTCCGTCCGTGCCTCTTGTACAACATCGGCCAGTGCACCGCGCCGTGCGCCAACCGCATTCCCAGCGAGCCGTATCGGGCGGATGTGGAGAGGTTCTGCCGCGTATTGGAGAATCGCCGCAGTGTGATTCTGCGCGAGATGCGCGAGGAGATGAAGCAGGCGGCGACGGACATGAAGTTTGAGCGCGCGGCGGTGATTCGCGATCAGATTCGCTCGATCGAGAAGCTTGACGAACGGGGCAGCCGCGACATGGGGTGGCAGCCAGAGACAGAGATTGGCCACATTGATCCTGAGAAGGGTCTGAAGAGTCTGCAAAAAACCCTCGGCCTCGAAGAGCCCATCCGCTGCCTTGAAGCCATTGACATCGCCCATCTGCAGGGTGGAGAGACGGTGGGGAGCAAAGTGTGCTTTGTCGATGGCAAGCCGCTCAAGAGCGAATATCGGCGTTACCGCATTCGCACGGTGGACAACAACGACTACATGGCGATTCGGGAGGTGGTGAGCCGCCGCTATCGCGAGGCGGGCGCGGGGCAGGAGCTGTATCCGGAGGTGATTCTGATCGACGGTGGATTGGGGCAGTTGCATGCCGCGCTGGAAGCGTTTGACCAATTGGATATCAAGCCACCGATGGTGATTTCGCTGGCAAAGAAAGAGGAGTTGATCTACGTGCAGCGCGAAAGTGAGCCGATCAAGCTGGGGCGTGACAACCTTGGATTGCGGCTGTGTCAGGCGATCCGCGATGAGGCACACAGGTTCGCCCAGCACTACCACCATGTGCTGCGGCGGAAGAAGACACTCGACGAGGAATAGAGGTGTCCGTCACTTCATAGGTGCTGCGGCGGGGCGTTGCAGCAAGGCCGGTGGATCCTGCCCCTGATCCTCGCGAAGCGCGGCATGCCACGCCCTGATGTCCTTTCTAAATCGCAGGTCCGGACGAGCCCACGCTTCTTTGCCAGCGTCATACAGGCGGCGCATGACTTTGTTGTCGAATGAAAACAGTCCGATCTCGTCGCCTCGATCCTCGTCGAATTCTGCCGCGCGCGTGGGAATCGACTCAATCCGCACGGTGCCCTTGAACTCCAGCCCGTTGAGTTTGTCGGGGTCATCGGGATAGTTCAACTGATTGATCATGTCCTGCAGGAAGAAGATGTTGCCGATCATGCGTTCATTGAGCACGGTCGAGATCGCGCTGCCGCCGACCGTGAAATAGGAACCCTCGACAAAGCTGGCACGCTCAGCGACCTTGCCGTTGATCAGGACAAACAGATTGGCATCCACATCAAGCAGGCGGCACACGAAATCACCGTTGTCGTCGATGACGCAGGAGGCGTTGGTGATGGCGGAGATGAAGTTCTCCACGAAGACGTTTCGTGTTACGCCGCCGTCGCAGTGCATGAATCCGGACGTGGGAAGCGAACCTTCCGTATCCAGCAGCGATGAATCGATGCATACGGGAGGAAACAGCACCGGCATTGCGGACGATGCCAGCAAGATATCCACGTACAACTTCTGCACTTGCGCAACGCGCTGCGGATCAGCCTTCGGGTCATCCGGCAGGAGTGAAGCCACTTTGGTCAGATCCCACACCCAGGAGCGCGAGATGTCGAGATTGGTTGTCGCGACGAACAGCCGCCGGTGCTCCTGGTATCCGGCCTTCACCTGATACAGAATCTCCGGTGTGATGATGTCTTGGATCCGCTGCCGCAATTTCCTGGTGGTGTAGAGGGAGCTGTCGCCGGTGATGGCGGCGAGCGCAACGCGGCCGGTGAGAAAGTTCCAATCATGATCCACCACATCTCCAAAGTCGGTGATGCTGGTGTAGGCACCCGCGAGCGTCTTGTACGCCGCGGTGTCATCGATAAAGGCGAAGGTGGCCTGAAGCGCTCCTGTCGAGACACCGGTCACCACATCAAACTTGGCTGGAAACTCTTCTTCAGCAGCGCGATCTTTGTGCCACGCCTGCAGGAAGCCAGCACCGTACGCGCCCCATTGCACGCCGCCGGAGAGAGCGAGCATGCGGAGGGGGAGCGTGCCGCGTTGTCCGGGAATGTCTTCGATGACCTTCACCTTCCCCTTGAACATGTCTTCAAGACTGTCGGAGATGCGTGTGTCTTGTTGGCTCAGGAGAAGGCGCACGTCGTTCCGCGCAAAGAGCTTGGCGCGCTGGCCATCTGGGCGCTCGAGGGATTTCTCAAAAAACGTGTTGCGGTCGCGGCTGGGAGCACAGCCGGCCAATCCGCCGAGGAAGCATGTGATGGCGAACAAAGCAAGCACAACCAGGGAGGTGGGGCGATTCATGGACACCTCATTCAAACACTCACACACAGAGCCAGTATAAGCACTTGGTGGCGCCGCGTGTTGCCCGTGGACAACGTTGATGTTTTTGCGGATTGGGGACCTGCGCGGTCATGACCGTTCTGGGTTGAGTTCATTCGTCAGCAAAGGTCCGCTGGCCCATATTGAGAGTTGGGGTCGTCCGTTGTCGGACCGCGGCCTGAGCGAGCCGAACGCACGACCAATTGAGGGGGTTTATGCGTGAGCCAGGGCGGAACTTGACGTTTCAACTCATGTGCCGCGTGTTGGTTGTGTGTCGCTGCACGTTTGCGAGATGAGCATCAACTGCCGCTGCGATGTCCGCAGTGGCACGGGAGACTCGCCATGACCATCACTCCGAAGTGCCGTTGTATTCGCACCGCCGCCACGATTCTGGGCGTTGGAGTGCTGACTGGTGGGGTGGCAGTTGGTCAGACGGCCAGTTACAACGTGCAGCACGCGTTCACTTTCAACCCACCGCCTGGGTTCACCGGCGTTCCGGTTGTGACGGGCTCATACTTTCAGCACGCGTGGATACGTGAAGCGGCGCCGGGTGGCTGGTTGAACACCTGGGATGTTGACCCGCCGCAACCTAATCCGCTTTTTGATCCCCTGGGTCACGAGATCATTCAGTTGCTCGGCGCCTTGAACGTTCCTGCCAACGGCGGTCCAATCAATCCGGTGCAATATGGATCGTTCATCATTCCGCCAGCGGGTTACAACAACTTCGGATGCACGCAAGTGCAGGCGCAGAATTGCTTTGCCTGGGCCAATGCATGCACGCAGTTTGTGGTGCAGCCGTACGGTGCGGGAACTCCGATTCAGGGCATGTATCGCGCTTCCGGCGGCGTCAACACCGGTAACTGCCGCATCGTGGAGACATACGCCTTTTCATCGGCGGCGATGACGATTGCGGGCGCATCACCAACCGGGCAAATTCTCTGGACCGTGACGATGGATCAGGTGTCGGGCGGCGTGTTTCGCCGCCGCGTTGCCGTGGATCCGATCAAAGTCACGGCTCGTGATGCCGCGGGAAATTCCGGTTCAGCAACGGCGCTCGACATCGTTTTTGAGAACGATGGGCCGGGAGGAATCGACTGGAGCAATGGAACGCTGACGATCAACGCAACGGACAGTGTGCTGCGCATCACCATGGATCCGGCGGTCACGGTTGGTGGTGGCGATCTGCTGCTCGAGACGGATGGCGGCGTCGTCACGCATTCGATCGGCACCGGTCAATTTGCCAACTGGGCTCTGCCGCCGGTGGGCACGGCGGTGCCATTCACGAGTGTCGTGCCTGCCGATATCGTGGTGAATTACGATGCGAGCGGCTTGGTGCCGGGGCGGGTGGCGCAGACCAATCTGCAGTTCCTGGGCGGCGGCGGCATGCCGGATCAGGTGTTGTGCGCAGCGGATTTCAACGGCGACACCGTAGTCGATTTCTTTGATTATCTGGATTTTGTCGCCGCGTTCAGCGAAGGACACCCCAGCGCCGATTTCAACGGCGATGGCGAGATTGATTTCTTTGACTACCTGGATTTCGTCGCGGCATTCAGCCAAGGGTGCTGAGCAGACACAAACCTCCACGGGGCGGGCCGATGGCGGCTCGCCTCGTTCGCGTTTGGACGAGTGTTCGGTCGCGTGCTTGCTCGGTCACTTCTTCTTGTAGTAGTCGATATTGAGCTGGACGAATTTGCCCCATTCCTTGGGGAGGTCTTCCTGTGGGAAAATCGCCTTCACCGGGCATTCGTCGACGCACAGGCCGCAATCGATGCAGGTGTCAGGATCGATGTAGAGCTGATCGGTCTTGCCGAAGTCGGGATCGTTTTTGGTGGGATGGATGCAATCAACCGGGCAGACGGCTGCACAGGAAGTGTCTTTGGTACCAATGCACGGTTCGGCGATGATGTGTGGCATAGGGGTGGGATGGTATTCCACACGCGGAGCGATTGAGTTGAATCACAAAAAAAACAGGCTACGACGAGACAATGGAGCAAGTGCAGTGGGTGTGTCCGCTTTCGTTTTCGAGATTGCTGCAATGTTCAAGGGGAAACGGCGGCGATTGAATGATTTCATCAGGTGAAAAAGTCTGGTCTGAGAATCGGCAGCTTGCATCGCAGCCTGGAACTATGTGGCAGTTCTTGTGTCCTTCTTTGGCAAGTAGTCTTGCGCAGAGTACAGCTAGGTGCTTGACGGCTGAATTCGACTCCCGTGACTCGTTTTGGAGCCAGAGTACGCGTAGCGATTGAATGTCCCTTTCCCTTGCCAGATCTCCAGAACCAAGCGCGCGGAGATACTCTTGTTCAAGAACACCCCATACGACGTCTCCGACATTCGCCGCCCGCCAGTATGTGGGGCCACACTTGTGCATGTAATCAACGCACTTTATCGTGTTTTCCTCACGAAGACAGTTGTTTAGCCAGTCGGCGGCGTTCACGCAAGCCATGAGGGCTTTGAGTCCCATCTCTGAGACCAAATGTTGTGGCTTCCCGTGCTGACGAAGCATCTCCTCGACAACGTTCTCTTGACAGAAGGTCGCAAGTTCCGAGATCGGTGCCTTCGATCGACGCCACCGAGCGGAAGCGACTCGGATGACATCTTTGAATCGGCGATGTTGAGAAAGTACCTCAGAGAGAATCTGTCGCTGCTCGGCTGTGACGAGTGGGCTTGGAAAGCAATACTGATCGGCTCTCATGTAAACTTTTGACTTACACGTCTTGCATTTTGCCCAAACTTTTGGAACAACCTTCATCGGGTCGCCACACACAGGACATGCTGGAGAAATGCGGAAGTGGCAAAGTGAGCAAAGTGGTTCTCCGGCCTCTATGTACGCCGGTTCTTCATCATGAAGTTCCAGTTGGCACTCTGAACAGATGGTCGGCATCGCTTCCCTCTTTCACGATTAGGAACGCCGCACAAATGTCGGATCATCGATCACGCCACACAGCGGTAGGGTGGAAGCTTCATCCGTATCGTTTTCGCCCACCTCGTTCGATTCCACACGAATCCGCAATTCGGAGCTGGCCAAGATCATTGGAAGATGAACCGTGACTGTGCCATCAGGGCCGAAATGGGTTCGGATTTCGTAGTAACTCATGGCCACGCCTCGGACAATCTTACTCCGCGGGCTGAGGCGTTCCCGGCGGCAGTGCCGCGGGATCAGCCCGCATAAACAGGGCATCGCCCTTGGCCACGGTGCTTCCCGGCTTGAGGGAGTGCGGGCCACCAAACGTTGCGAGATCCGCAAGCGCGGCGCTCGTCGGGGGTGTGCAATTCCACAGTGACCACAATGCCGCCATTTTCTGCGGCATTGCCGGTGACATCAGCACGCTGGCGACTCGGACGGCTTCGGCACAGTTGTAGAGGATGGCGGCGAGCTCGGCTTTCGCAGCGGGATTGGCCTCGACGGTCTTGGCGAGCTTGAAGGGCGCGGTGACGTTGATGTAGCCGTCAACCTTGCGGATGATCTCACTGGCCTGATTGAACGCGCCCGCGATGTCAAAGCGATCCAGCGCAGCAACATACTCGGCGCTCGCGTTCGCACAGATCGCCTTGAAGTCATAGTCAGGAATCGCGGTTGCCGCGCCAGGCGCAGGCACCACGCCATCAAAGTACTTCACGATCATATTGCTGACGCGGCTGGCGCAATTACCAATGCCGTTGGCCAGATCAGCGTTGTAGACCTCGACGAATTTGTCGTGGCTGAAGTCGGCATCTTGTCCGCTCAAAGGGCCCTGAGTGAGGAGATACCAGCGCAGGCCGTCCAGCGAAAAAGCGTCGGCATACGCGTGCATGCGCTTCAGATCGATGAAATTGCCGAGCGATTTGGACATCTTCTGGCCCTCGCTGACCCACCAGCCGTGGCCGAAGATCATCTTGGGCAATGGGAAATTCAGTGCCATCAGAAGTGCGGGCCAGATCACCGCGTGGAACCACAGGATGTCTTTGCCGATCAGGTGCACCGCCGCGGGCCAGAAGTGCTTGCGCTCCGGCGTGTCCACGGTGGTGTAGTAATTGAAGAGGGCATCGATCCAGACGTACACGCGATTGGCAGGGTCACCGGGCATACGCACACCCCACTGGGTCGCGGGATCATCGGTGACGGGGCGTGAGACGGGGATGTCGTTGAGGGTTTGGCGCAGGCGGCCGAGGACTTCCTGTCGCCGCGCATCGGGTTGAATGAAATGCGGATTGGCGTTGATGTGCGCGAGAAGACGTTCCTGATAGGCACCAAGCTTGAAGAAGTAGCAATCTTCGGTGCGCTGCACCAGTGGCTTGCCGTTGATCGGGCTCTTGAAGTTGGCTTCGCGGGCTGCCGTCTCCGTCATGTACTCTTCCTGCCCTGCGTCGTACCAGCCGGTGTAGGTGCCCTTGTAGATGTCGCCGGTCTTCAAAAGCGCGGCGATATACCCCGGCACTTTGTCCTTGTGCCGGGGTTCGGTGGTGCGGATGAAGTCATCGAAGCCGCAATTTAGCGAGGAGAAGGCGGCGCGGAAGGCATCCGCGTGCTTATCGGCCCATGCCTGAGGGGTGCTGTTGTGTGCCGCGGCGGAGGTGACCACCTTGTCGGCGTGTTCATCGGTGCCGGTGAGGAAGAAGGTGGTCTTGGATTCGCCGCGGATAAGACGCATGGCGCGTGCCGCGGCATCGGCGACGGTGGTGGTGTAGCAATGACCGATGTGTGGGTGGTCGTTGACGTAATAAATGGGGGTGGTGATGTAGTATGGAGCGGAATTTGGCATGCGAGCCGATAGTAGGGATGTGGGGCCGGAATCTCGTTTCAGGCAGGCGGGTGAGGATTGTGTTTGGTGGCGTATGGGGTTCTTGCCCCTACTTTGGGGAATTGG
>CAYTYD010000024.1:0-5478 GCA_964441555.1 uncultured Phycisphaeraceae bacterium
TCCACCGGCAGGTGGATCTCGCAACCCGCCTCGTCGGCCTTGGCAAGGATCTCGATGATGGGGCGGACAGCACTGCCGTCGTTGGTGGTCGTCGTAGGGAGGCGGCCGAGTTCGGCTTCGGCGACTCGAAGCACTTTGGGCGCATCGATTCCAGCTTTGGCCAGAATGCTCACACCGGGGCCGGATTTGTCGGCCAAGAGGGAGGCGAGAATGTGCAATCCGGTCAATTCAGGATTTGAGCGACCCACGGCATCGCGCTGGGCATCAGCGAGAACCTGTTGAGCGGCGGAGGTCAGTCTGTCTGGTCTCATGGGCAAAACCTTTCCACCAAGGTGAGGATGCTCGGGTCACCCGCCTTGGCTTAGAGAGAGATGCAAAGTGTGGGCCAAACCCAAGAAGCCCTGATCGGGGTTGAAAGGTCGCCATCGCGGCGCGAAAAACGAAACAAGGTCCGAGAACTTCGGACCATTGCGTCAATTCCTGGGTTGCGTGCTGTCAGGTTGGCAGGTGGCGGTTAGGCGTAGACGTCGAGGGAGCCATCTTCGGCGATCGCCGCGGCGGCTTTGTCCATAGTTTGGGCGGCGTCCTGAATCATTTTGATCTCGGCGGCACCCTGATCGCGCTGGGCGTCGAGGGACTTTGCCGCGACGGCAAAAGCGATTTGGTAGTTCGTAGAAGCGGCCTGCAGGTTGGACACGGCGGATATGGACATGACGGTGACATCGACCAATCTGGATTTGAAGTCAGGGGAGTCCGGAAAGTGACGGGAAACACAGGTTATAGGACGTCATGCTATACTGGGGTGCAACCTGATCCGGGTGCGGGTATAGAAGAGGATGCGAGTGCGGGTTTGACGTTGGGGATGAAAGCCGGTACCTTCCCCTTCCCGATCCGGCCCTAGGCGAGATCGGGGTGTGCTCGGCGCTCTGGTGGAGCGACGTGTGACCGGTTGGATTGATGTGGGTGTGAAGGAGTGGTTCATGCGGACTCGTCGCGTTATTGGCATGCTGACTGTTGTGGGAGCTGCTGTAGTGGCTGGTGGCTGCTCGAGCAATTCAAAGAGCGAAGAGCTGGCGCGTGAATATCAGTGGAATCCTTCACCTGAGCTGGACACTCTGCATCAGCGCTCGATCGACATCGAGAACCGCATGTCGATCACAACGGATGAGAACCTTCGCATGTTCACGTCGGATTGGGGCCGTTTCTGGCTGCTGGATCGCCAGAGCCGCCTGACTCCGATGCCTGTGACACGCTGAAGTGTGAGTTCGGCCAGGGCGGACGCGCATGAGCCAGGCCGTTTTTCTATCTGCTCTTGAACATTTCAAGGCCGGCCGACTCGATCAGGCCTTGGCGGTGTTGCAACGCGCTGGCCCAAAGGCCACCGACCCGCAACTGGACTACTTGCACGCATGGGTGCTGGAGAAGAAGGGTGATCGCGAACGCGCGGTTTATTTCATCACGCGCGCCTGCGAGAAGGCACCCAATGACCCGCGCTTTCCGGGGAAGCTCGGCGCGATCCTGTATGACTTGAAGAAGTACGACCAAGCCAAGCCCCACCTGCTGAAAGCAGCGGCACTCTCTGATAAGGAACACTCAGCGCGGTCTTACCTGGCGGCGATCGCCCGCACCCGTTGCGAGTACGGCGACAGCGAGCGCTGGTACCGCGAGACCATCGCCATCTGGCCGGAGGATGTGGATTCGATTGCGTCGCTGTCCTGGGTGCTTGCCGAATCGCTGCAACAGCCAGAAGCAATCGCGATGCTGGAGCGTGCCACGACGGCGCATCCGGGCAATGCCAATCTGCGGATTTCGTATTGCTCGATGTTCAACTATCTGGATGGCTTTGCGCCGGAGCGCGTGCGGATCGAGCACGAGGCGTATGGAAAGCTGGTTTCCCCGACGGTGCCACTGCGGCCAGCCAAGCGCGTGCGGAGCGATGGGCGGCTGAGGGTGGGATATGTCTCGCCGGATTTTCGTGAGCACTCGTGCGCCAAGTACGCCGCGGCTTTGCTGCGGGACCATGATCGCCAACGTGTCCAGGTCTTTGCGTATCACACCTGCAAGACGGCGGATGAGGTAACCAAGCGGCTCGCAGGACTGCTGAAGCCGGACGAGACACTGGTGCAGTTTCCGCCGGGGAACGATGCGGGGCTGGCGGAGAAGATTCGTGCGGATGGGATTGATGTGCTGGTCGATCTGGCAGGACTGACGACGGACCACCGCCAAGGCACCCTTGCCCTGCGCCCGGCGGCGGTGCAATTGACGTATCTGGGCTATCCCAACACGACCGGGCTGCGTGTGTACGACGGACGAATTGCGGATGCCACCACGGATCCGGCGGGAACGGACAACTCGTGTGTGGAGCCCTTGCAGCGTCTGAATCGCTGCTTCCTTGCATACACACCCGCGCCAGGCCTACCGGAAGTGACGACTCGTCCCGCAGGCGCACCGATCCGATTTGGCTCTTTCAATCTGCTGGCAAAGGTGACGGACGAAACGCTGAGCATGTGGGCGGCGGTGTTGCAAGCCATTCCCGGTTCGACCATGTTGATCAAGGCCCGATCGACAGGGGATGCAAGCGTGCGCGAGCGGCTCTTGGCTCGATTCGCGGCACTTGGCATCGATGCGGCGAGGGTGAGCACGCTGGCTTACACCAGCACGGCGAAGGCACATCTGGAACTCTATCAAGACGTCGATATCGGCCTCGACACCCACCCATACAACGGCACAACCACGACCTGTGAAGCCATGTCGATGGGAGTGCCGGTGATCACCCGCGGCGGAACAACACACGCCTCGCGCGTGGGAAGTTCTTTGGTTCGCGCCGTCGGGCATCCGGAGTGGGCGGCGACGGACCGCGCGGGATACGTCGCTGCTGCGGTTGCCCTAGCCAGCGATCCTGCCCGGCTCGCGAAAATCCGTTCAACATTGCGGCAGGAGATGTTGCAGTCTGAATTGTGCGAGGGCGTATCGCTGTGCCGCGGGCTGGAAGATGTGTATGAACGACTTTGGAATGGCGTGAGTGCGTAACGGAGGGTGGCGTGTCGAGCGTTCAGAAGGTGCTGGCCGAAGCATCGGGTTTGTGGAGCCGGGGCGAGCACGCTCAGGCGGTGGCGCTGTTGAAACGCCACGCCACCAGCAAGCCGGAGTCATTGCAGGTGCATGAGGCACTGGGTGGCGCACTTGGAAAGCTGGGTCAATGGGAGCAGGCCGGGTATCACCTGGGCGTGATGGTGGAGATGGGAGAGCGCCTGTCGCCGATGGACCCGCGACCGCGGATGATGGCCGCCGCAATTCTTCTCAATGGCAAACGCTACGCGGAATCGCGAAAGCACTACCAGGCGCTCACGGTGCGCTGGCCGCGGCTGGCGGAGGGGTGGATGGGCCTGGCCAACGTGGCTCACGCGACAGATGAGTATCTTGAGGCCGAGAGGAACTATCTGAAGGCACTGGAGATCGAACCTTCGAACATGGCGGTGCACGCGAATTTCGCCAAGTTTCTCAAGCAATTGTGCCGCGTGGAAGATTCGCTGCAGCACTATCGCCAGGCGTTTGCGCTGGGTCTGCGCGAGCCGGACTTTTTCGGCGAACAGGCGTTTGCCATGACCAACGCGACCACGGTGACGCCTGAAGAAGCATGCGCAGCGCATGTACTGCATGGGCGGGCGATGTGGCACGGCGTGCAGCCACTTCCACCAGTGCAACCCAACGAGCCCAAGAGGAGGCTGAAGCTCGGCTTTGTATCCGGAGATTTCCGCCGCCACTCCATCGCGTATTTCCTGCTCCCTCTGCTCGAAAAGATCGACCGAAGCCAATTTGAGATTCTGCTCTTCATGACCACGCCGGTGAATGATGAGGTCACGCAGCGGTTTCGCGAGATCGCGGATGCGTGGGTGCCGCTCGTGCAATTGAGTGACCCGCACGCGGCGATGGCGATCCGCGGCCACCAGGTGGATGTGCTGCTTGACCTGTCAGGCAACACCATGCACACGCGCAGCCGCGTGTTTGCATTCGGCCCTGCACCAGTTCAGGTTTCCTATCTTGGCTATGCCAACACCAGCGGCATGCCGGGCATGCACCATCGCATCGTTGACGCCATCACCGACCCGCCCGGGAGTGAGCATCTGGCGACCGAGAATCTGGTACGACTGGATGCGCCATTTCTGTGCTATCAGCCGCCTGCGGGCGAATTGCTGGGACAGATTCGCGGCAGGGAAGCCGCCCGCCCCATCACTTTCGGCAGTTTCAACACGCTCGCCAAGCTCAATGACTTCACCCTGCGCATGTGGGCCCGGATCATGCAGCAGGTACCGGGTTCTCGGCTCATCCTCAAGAGTTACAAACTGCCCATCGAGTATGCCGAGAAGGGTTTGAAGCCGCATCTTGCATCACGCGGCATCGATGCATCGCGCGTCGAGCTCTTTGATCAGGTGCCGAGCGTGCGCGACCACCTGGAGATGTACAACCGAGTGGATGTCGCGCTCGACACCTTTCCCTATCACGGCACCACCACCACGTGCGAGGCCCTGCTGATGGGCGTTCCGGTGGTCTGTTTGAAGGGAAACACCCACGCATCGCGTGTGGGCGCTTCGCTGCTGACGGCGACGGGACGGTCAGATCTGATCGCCGCGTCTGAGGATGAGTATGTCACACGCGCTACTGAGCTTGCCAGTGACGCGAAACAGCGAAGCGGCGAGGCGGATGCCTCAGCGCGGCTGTCGCTGCGGCACACGCTGCTCGATTCCACATTGTGCGATGCATCGGCCTATGCCCGCAGGTTTGAATCCGCTGTGCGTGAGATGTGGCGGCAAGCGTGTGGCGCGTGATGAGGGACCGTGCTCTTCACGCCGCGATCAGTGGCAGCACCCAGCGGACCACAATGAGCAAGCCAGCCGCAAGGCCGACGATGCCGAGAACGCCCTGGCCGGTCATGATGATCACTTGCCGCCAGTAGGTGGAAAGGTCCGGCGCGCGAACGGCTTTCCACGTCATGCTGATGAAAAAACACACCGGCACCAGCAGCACCCACCAGTATTGATGGACATTGAAGACCGGATCAATCGGATCGATGAAGGGCCGGATGGAAAGCAGGAGGTTCATGCCGCGGCCCCTCCTTGTGCGGGACCAGAAAGCGATTGACGAGGGCGGCGCGTCGGGAATCCGGCATCGACGACGACAATGACGTTCATCATGCCGGCGAGGGCGCACATGAGCAGGCCCAGTTCGGCGGGTTTGCCCAGGGCGACAACCTTGAGGGGCGATTCGCCAGCAGCCAGAGGCCTGGCGCGACGGGTGACAGGATCAACACCCTCATCAGGATCTGCCGAACGGGTGGCGCCGGGTGGGCCCCCTTCCAGCGCGACCTTAAATTTGTTCTGGTGCACCCAATCAACGCCAAAGGCCAGAGGACCGACGCCCGCCTGGGGGACGAACCACCAGAATTCCAACTCAAGATGCACGCTGGGAGATATGACGATA
>CAYTYD010000024.1:5488-19856 GCA_964441555.1 uncultured Phycisphaeraceae bacterium
GAACCACCAGAATTCCTGTTGACGATCGACGGCGGTGAGGCCGGCGGTGAGCAGGCCGCCACCAAAGAGCCCGAGAACTCCGATTCCGGCGAGGATGCCGCGTTTGCCGCGTCCGGAAAGGATGTGGCCGAGCCCCGGAAACGCAATAGCCCCGAGGAGCCCCACGGGATTGAAATCAACCGATTCTTCGACTTCCTTCTGGGGCATGAGAGTCGGGAGTTTAGCGTGCATCACGAAGCGCGGGAGCACGCAAACCGGGGTGAGTGCCGGGGGTGAACACCTTGGTGCCAAAGGTGTGTTTCATCGCAATATCCGTGCCCGTCGGAGTGGACGCGGCGCGGGAAGCGGTGAACGATCGTCGCGCCTCGGGGTAGAGGCCAGAGCGAGTCAAGTGCGCTCAGGTCGAAGTGGGTGGCACGTTTGGGAATCAGGTTTGGGAAAGAGTGAATTGGGAGTTCCGGGAACTGGTGGCCCGGAAACGCGAAAGTAGAACAGACCGCGTGCGGACGCGCGAAGCAAAGGGAACAGGACCATGGAGCTGGGACAGAACATGCCGCTGACTGCAACGATCATGATTGAAGCATGCACCGACGCTGCGGCGTGCGGCGATGTGGGTTTCTCGGACGGCGCGTCACAGACCGCCGTGCTGGATGACACCGCCACCGAAACGATGGATGAGCGTTGGCTGACGTTCCCGGACATTGTCTGTGAGGAAGATGACGACGACGACTACGACGATGACGACAACGTCTTTGACGATGACGACGATGCGGAGGAGGACGAAGAGTTCGAGGACGACGAGTTCCTTGACGACGATGAAGATACCGACGATGAAGAGGGTGATGGAGAGTCTGAGGAAGACCTCGAAGACGACGAGCTCTGATCACCAGGGCTTGGCTCTTTGAGATCGACCTGACCATACCGGTCGTCGCATCGTCGGGAGCAAGCCCAATGAGTTCATCCAACCGTTCGACATCCAACACGTTTCGTTCCTGCGAGCCCGGCAGCGGTTCGGCCAAAGGTGGCCGTCCTCTGGCTTCTGATGCCGACGTGATGCGTCAGGCCGCACGCACGGATGATGAGCAGAACCCCCTTGCCCATGCCGATGTGGCCGCCAATCTGTCGGAATCCGATGCTGAATTGGACACGCTGGGACGCCGCCGCGGCGCGGGACGGCGCTTGTCCGAATTCCTCAAGAGCGCGGAAGACGGCCAATTGAACAAAGAGCAGTTCCTCTTTGTCATGGCCATCGACGCCTTCAAGAAGTCCAATCGCGCACCCTATCCGGCGTGGACCGATGTCCTCGAAGTCATCCGCCTGCTGGGCTATCGCAAGACCATGGCCAGCGAGGTGGATGTTCGCGCCGCCGAAGACTGGACCGAGAGCCCCAACACATCCAGCGGCGTGCGCGCTGATCGCTGGCAGGCCTGGGGCAAGATTGACAAGGATCGCAAAGGCAGCAGCCGCAAGGCGGCATGATTCCACTTCTCAACCACCCACCAGTTGCGCATTGGTCTTGAACTTGTCCATGGCGGCGAGCAGTCGCTCAATTTGCTGATGTGGCGGCATGGCGAGCAAGTTCCGCCGCAGCGCGGTCATGGTTTTCACTTCCGCCGCGGACAAGAGCAAATCTTCCTTGCGTGTGCCGCTGGCGGCCAGGTCCATCGCTGGAAAGAGCCGACGCTCGGCGACCTTGCGGTCCAGAATGAGCTCCATATTGCCGGTGCCCTTGAATTCTTCAAAGATCACCTGATCCATGGCGCTGCCAGTATCCACCAGGCACGTCGCGATGATGGTGAGTGATCCGCCGGGCTTGGGGCCATCAGGGGTCATGATTTCGGTATTGCGCGCTGAGCCGAAAATCGACTTGGGCACTTCCAGGGCCTTGGAATCAATGCCGCCGGTCAGGGTGCGGCCGCCGGTGGCGTGCTGATTGCTGGCGTTGAAGGCGCGGCCGAGGCGTGTGAGCGAATCCAGCAGCACCACCACATGCCGCCCCTGCTCGACCAGGCGCTTGCAGCGCTCGATGGTGAGCGTGCTGACGATGATGTGCCGCTCCACGCCGTGATCGTTGCTGCTGGCAATCACGCGGGCGCGGCGGGGACGCTCTGCCGTGCCACCGGGAAACTCTTCACTTGCCTTGGCAATGGTGCGGGAGAAATCGGTCACTTCTTCGGGACGCTCATCCACCAGCAGCATGAAGAGATCGATGTCGCGGTGATTGCGCAGAATCGACAATGCCAGATCTTTCAAGAGGGTCGTCTTGCCCGCCTTGGGAGGGGAGACGATCAAGCCGCGCTGACCACGCCCGATGGGGCAGAAGAGATCAACCAATCGGCACGAGGCGGGACAGCCGGGGTACTCCAACTCCAGCCGCGGCTTGGGGTCCACCACTGTCAACTCTTCAAATGGTGTCTGCTTGCGTGCTGTGAAGGCCTGGGCATCTTCCCCTTCGATGCCAAGCAGCCGCTGGGCGAGGGGGGCTTGCACCGAGCCGCGAGGGGCATCGCGGTCGGGCTTGGAAACGCGAGAAGCTGGTGCGGCGACCGTGCGATTTCCCATTTCAACCGTGACCTGCAAACCCGCGCGAAGGGGGAACTGGTCGCCCCACTCGAGGGGAACAACCGGGTCATTGGGCTGCGCGATAATGGTCGAATCCGCCACTTGGCGAATGCGCCCGATGCGCGGCGAGCTGGTGGAAGAGGGCCATTCGAGAATACCGGTGAGCGTGTTGCTCATGCATGAGAACTCTGGCGCAGGTGCGCAGGAAAATGAAAATCGCGAGCGTTGCACCGGGAACGCGGAACCTGTACGTCAACAGGCCAGCACGGGTGGTGCGGACAAGGCAGGAGAACCTGAGATTGGCCCGCCGCGACACAGCCCCGAAACCGGCCACACTCAGAGTGAGATCACGCAGAGTGGGTTTTCGCAGAAGGGGCTCGGACGCGGCAGGGGATGCTACCCCGCCCGAAGGCGCGGCGGCGGGTCTGCCGCACCTCAGCCAACAGTCCCTCAGAGCAAGTACCATCCCGGCGTGCCCAGTAAGCCCAATAAACCCGACAAACCCGATCGGCCCGGTTCCAGCCAGAACACCTCTGCCCAATCCCCCGGCCCATCAGCCGCATCCCCCACTCCTGCTTCAACAGGATCAGGGCGAGGCGGCGCGGCATCCGGCGCAGGGGGCACGGGCAGCGAACCCCCGCGCCCGCAACCGATCGTGCTCAAGGGGCTGAATGTCTCTCCCGGCATTGTGATCGCGCGGGTGTACCTGTTGCAGGATGACCCCAAGCGTGTGTCGAAGCGATCGATCGCGCCCGAGGCGGTCAAGCAGGAATTGGCGCGATTTGATGCCGCGCTCAAGGCCAGCGTGGGTGAATTGCAGGAAGTGCACCGCCAGGCCGAGAAGGAGATGGGGAAAGATGCCGCCAAGATTTTCCTCTTTCACATCGGGATGCTCAGCGACAAATCGCTGGTGGGTCCGATCCGCAAATTGATCGAGGCAGACAAGATCAATGCCGAATACGCCGTCGCCTCGACACTGGGCGCACTCGCCACCACGTTTCGCTCCAAGAGCGATTCAGTCTTTGCCACCAAGGTCAACGACATCGACGACCTGGCTGCGCGTCTGCTGACCTCACTGACGGGCGGTGAAGATGATCGACTGAAGAATCTGGATCATGAAGTCATCCTGGTGGGCAAAGACCTGACACCGGGGCAGTGTGCCGCGTTTGACCGTAAGAAAATCCTGGGCATCGCAACGGATCTTGGCGGGCGCACCAGCCACACGGCGATCGTGGCCCGGGCTCTGGGATTGCCTGCGGTGGTCGGGTGTGAACGTGTGACCGAAGCGCTGGCCGAATCTGGCGCGGATTGGACGCTGGCGATTCTGGATGGTGATCACGGCGAGGTGATCCTGCACCCCAGCGAGGCGCAGGTCACCAGCGTTCTGAATTACCTGCAGAGCAAGAAGAATTATGAGATCACGCTGAATGAACTGCGCGATCTGCCGGCGGTGACACTCGACGGTGTGCCCATCGAACTTCTCGGCAACATCGAGTTTGCCGATGAGATTTCCAGTGTCATCAACTCTGGCGGTGTGGGTGTGGGCCTGTATCGCACCGAGTTCCTGGTCCTCACCAAGACCACGGAGCCGACGGAGGGGGATCACTTCAACGCGTACAAGCGCTGCCTGGATCTGGCCCAGGGTCGGCCCATCACGATTCGCACGTTGGATCTGGGCGCAGACAAATACACCCAGAGCCGAACCGAAGTGCCAGAGCGCAATCCATTCCTGGGCCTGCGATCGATTCGTTTCTGCCTCAAGAATCAGCACATCTTCAAGCGTCAGCTGCGCGCTCTTCTCCGCGCCAGCGGATTGCCGACCTGCAAGCCGGGGCAGATGAAGATCATGTTCCCGCTCATCACCAGCACCAGCGAATTCCGCCAGGCCAAGTACCTCTTGAACGACATGATGGAAGACCTCGCCGATGAGGGGCAGGCCTTTGACAGCAAGATCAAGGTCGGCATGATGGTGGAGGTGCCCAGCGCTGCGCTCATGGCCGACACCTTTGCACAGGAAGCCGATTTCTTTTCCATCGGCACCAACGACCTGGTGCAATACACACTCGCCGTCGATCGCACCAACGAGCGCGTCGCGAATCTCTACAACCCATTCCATCCCGCCGTCATCGTTCTCATCCGCGATGTGGCGCGGGTCGCCAAGCGCCGCAACATTCCGCTTTCGTGCTGCGGCGAATCCGCGGCAGACCTGGAATTCGCCCTCATCCTGCTGGGGCTTGGCCTGCGCACGCTGTCGAGCACGGCGAGCACGATTCCCCACCTCAAGCGGCTGGTGCGGAGCGTGAAGATCGAGCAATGCCAGCGACTGGCGCGGCACGCGCTGAGTTTGGATAGCGATGCACAGGTCGCGGCGATGCTGCGCGAGCGAGCACGCAAGATCGTTCCCGAGGCGTTTGAAGGGCGCTTGGGAGAGTGAGATTCAGGATTGTGGCGGGCGAGGTGGACGAGGCCCACTGTCGCGCGGCCCGGGTGGGCCGGCGCGCGGACGCTGATCGCGCGGCCGGTCATCACGCGGCCGGTCATCGCGAGGTCGATCGTCACGAGGTCTTTCGGAGCGCGGGCCACGATCACCATCTGGGCGAGGTGGGCGAGGTCCACCACCACCAGCTGACCCACCGCCACCAGGTCCGGATCGTGGCGGCATGCCGGAGCCATCCTGACGGGGCAGGGGCTTGGGCGACGTGGCGGGCGTGAGATTCTCCACCGGCACGGCGACATCGTTGTATGAGCCATCGGGCTTTGGCACATCGAGTCGCACCAGTGCGAGCTGCGTGAGAATCTGCCCATCAACAACAGTGCCATCACCTTCCGGGGTGCCGACACGGGTGTTCTTGCGAGGGAGACGCTTGGAAAGTTCGTCGTAGGTCTGATCTTCGTAGCGCAGGCAGCACATGAGGCGGCCGCAGCGACCACTGATCTTGAGAGGATCAAGTGTGGCCTTCTGCACCTTGGCGCTCTTCATGCTGACGGGCTTCAAGACCTTCAGGAAATTCTTGCAGCAGCAGTATTGTCCGCAGCGTTCATAATCGGCGACAATGCGGGCCTCATCGCGGGCCTGCACCATGTGTGTCTCGATGCGGCAGAGGTATTCCTTGCCCATCCGCGCGATGAACTCGCGAAGGTCAGGGCGTTCCTCACTCTGCTGGAAATACACGGTGATGCGTTCGCCACCCAGGAGGGGTTCGACCTCGACGATCTTGGCGGGGATGCGGAGTTCGCTGGCGAAGCGGCGAGCGGTGAGGCGAATTTCGTTCTTCTCCTGCTCTAGCCGGGCCTGACGATTCAGATCATCCACGGTCGCCACGCGCAGCGCTTTGCCCTCGGCGAAGAAGGGGTAATCCTTGCCTCCGGAATTCTCGATGTAGGAAAGCATGTCCTTTCGCGAGACGCTCTTGGAGCATCCGGAATTGGGACAGGTGCTGGTGAGCATTTCGCCGATCTCTGTGCCGCGATGCGTGCGGATGACGATCTTGCTGCCACAGCCGGGCTTGGCGTCGCCGTTGTAGGGATACTCGCCGATGAGCTTGAGATAGCCGAAGCGGACGACGATGGTCTTTGGTGCCTGGAGAGCTTCGTAGGCCTTGCGGTCGGCCTCCTGCTGGGCTGCAAGGTCGGCTTCGAATTGTGGGAGAGGCAGAATCGCCATGGGCAGAGTGCCTCAGCGTGTAAGAGGATTGGGAGCTTGCGGACGAACAGCGGGTGCGGCAGGCGTGCGCCCTTCGGCACGGGTGCGTGCCTCGGTGAAGAGAGTTTGCACGTTCAGTCGCTGCACCAATTGGGGCACACCCAGATTGCCTTCGGGGCGATAGACCATGAGTTCCTCGGAGCGGCCATCGAGCACGACCAGCAGATCGTCATTGCCACCGGCAGAGACCAGGGCGGTGTAGACGCCAGCTTGGGCAACCATGCCTCCACCACCCTCGCCACCGGCAAAGGCGGGTTGGCCCCTCATGCTGGCGATGGCGATGGCTTCGGGGGTGCCGCCGGTGAGGCCGATGAGCCGCGCCAAGGCGATGAGACACAACCCGGTGAGGACAAATGCCGATGCCCACAACCCGGCGACGGAAGGCGCGGGTGCGATGCGCGAACCAGATTGGTCAGGTGATTGATTCATCGTTGCGGTGTTGCCTTGGCATCGGCCTCAAGAGAGCGATAGCCACTGATGGCAAAGTGCGAGCGCGCGTCGTAGCGAAGGGAAATCATCTCGGCATTGGCTCCATCGATGATGTAGACAGTGGATGCGGAACCCGAGCCACCCTTTCCAGAGAGCATGGTGTATTCGCCACGGGCCCTTGGCGCATGTGTACTACCTGCACCACTGGCATCGGCGGGGTTGCCCGCCATGACCAATAGAGCGAGAATGGTCAAGAGCGCGAGATTCGCACCGACGACAACCGCAGGGCGTCGATACAACGCAGGTTTGCTGGAGTCCGGGCTGGACATGAATCAGTCCTGGTGGCCGCGGCGGCTGGGGATGAGCATGGCACCCACGCACGCGCCGACGATGACGATCGCCAGAACGTAATAGAGGATCAGGGTGGGGTTGTCCTGCTTGGAGGGGGTCGGCGGCATGAGGCGCTCTTCGGTCTTGCGCGACTGCGAGCCGCCGCCACCAGCGCCTGAAACCTGCGCCATGGAGACCGAGGAGAAGGCAAGGCCAACACCCAGGGTGGTAGCCATGAGAATGCGGGAGAGACGTGTCATGGGGAAATCCTATGCGAAGACGGGGTGAGGCGGAATTGGTTGGGGTGATGTGGAAAAGGGGGTGGAAAAGCCACGAACCCCGCGTTGGCGAGGGTCGTGGGGGCAGGTCAGGGGAGGATCAGCAGCCACTGCTGAACGCGGCGACGAAATCAAGGTAGTCAAAGAAGTCGATGACGGTGTCACCATTGAAATCTGCCGCGGCCTGGTTGCTGGAGAAGGCCGCGACGAAATCGAGGTAATCAAAGAAATCCAGGGTTCCATCGCTATTGAAGTCGGCGGCGCAGACATTGACGACAGCGCGGGCGGCCATGCCGTAGTTGGCCCCGAAGAGGCCGAGGGTGGGGCCGACGACGGTGGCGGCGCCGGTGGCGGGATTGATGGAGAGCACATTTTCAGTCGCGGCATCGATGGTCCAGAGCGAGCCGAAGGCGGAGTTGGCGGCCAGACCATTGCAATCGGTGATGCCAGCGCCAAGGGCACCGAGGATCGCCTGCGCGCCGGTGGTCGGGTTGATGTTGACGAGCACCGTGCCGCCGGCGTTATCCGCCAAACCCAGGAGGCGACGCGATGAACCGTCGTAGTCCAAGCCACTGAGCTGGTTGGTGGTCGTGCCGCCGATGGCCGTGGCGGCGAGGGTGCTGGTATTGATGCGCCAGAGCTGGCCATTGCTGGCGGTGCAGGCGTAGAGGGTGCGTGTGAAGGGATCGAAAGCCAAGCCAGTGAAGGTGAGGGTGGTGCCGCTGACGGTGCCCAGCAAAGTCGCCGCGCTTGAGAAGGGAGCGATGGTGAAGAGCTCGCGGTTGGTATTGATCATGTAGAAATTGTCAGCGAACTGGTTGTAGGCGAGGCCCTGGTGGCGGCGACCGACCGTCGCCTGCTTGTCGAAGTTGCCGTTGGAAGTGCTGAGTGTGCCGAGGTTATTGGCGAGATCGCCAATCACATAAAGATTGCTGGTGTTGGTGGTGTTGCCAGATCGCGTGACGCCCAAGGGCGCGTTGAGCGCGGCAGTGAGGCCTGTGTGCTGGCGAGCGGTGCCAGCATTGGTTCCGCCGGTTGACGTGCAGCCACCGTGCGTGTGAATGCCGATTGCAAGTCCAGTGGATTCGTTGACGACTGGCGAGCCAGAGTTGCCGCCGGTGGTATCCGTGTTGTAGCGAACGGTCGTGCCGGAAAGAGAAGAAGTCGTTCCCAAATGAGTCTTCTGCACCTGGTTCCACGTGAGTGAAACTGGCGCGGCAACCGTGCCATAGCCCGTGATGCGGATCGGCGTGCTGGTCGCCGTGGCATTGGCGAGTGTGTAGCGAGCGTTCTGAACCTGGATGGCCGTCCAGCCGGTGGTGGTGTTGGGGACGGTGCCGAAATACTCCCAGTCGTTGCCAACTCCGCCGTTGGTGAACTGAATTGAGGTGGCCTCAAAGGTGTACTGATCCGCCGGGGCGCTGGCAACAAGCCCACCGGTGCTGGTGGAAAGAGGAACATTGAAACTGACGGTGCTGGTGCCAGTGCCGCCACAGTGACCGGCGGTGAGGAAGCCGCCGTTGAGGTCATTGATCAGCCAGCCGGTGCACCCCATGCTGAGGCGACCCTGGCGCGGGTCGGAGGAAAGAGCGCGATCATCTGTCGCGCCGCAAATGGTGCGGACGCCCCAGCCCATTGTCGGCTCTCCAGCGATCACACGATCGATGACCAGCGTGCTGGAAGGTTGCGAGCCGCTGGCAAGCACCTCGACCAGCACTGAGTCACCATTCAGGAAGACCGACCACCCCTCGCTCCAGCCGAGTGATTCGCCATTGAGGATCTGCTCGCCACCATCGGCGAGAGATGTCAGACGGATTTGTGCGCCCTCGGCTGCCGGATCGCCACCGAGCGTGGTGCCACTCATGACGATGCGCAGCCACGCGGCATTGGGAACCGTCACGACCGTGGATGCGACGACGCGCCGGTCTTCGACGTCACCGGCGAAACCAAGGTTGGGAAGGGTCTGACCCCAGGCAACCTCAATAGAGCGAGGCGGAGCAATGTCAGGCGTTCCGATTGGCTCTTCTGCCTGCGCAAGGGAAGCGATGGAAATCAGCAGTCCTGATGCCAGCGCCAAGGAAGTGGTACGTGTCATGGTTATTGCCCTTTGAAAGCCCCCGAAACAGGAATGGCGAAAATATACCAAACTCGAACTCGCGCGCCAACATATTTTTCTGCCCGAATTGGAACTCAGTAGGTAGAACTCCCCAATAATGGGGAGTGGACGTTGAAGGTCCGAAAATTCGGCCTTTGGAACGTACAAGGGAAGGGATGAGGGTGTCTGTGTTGCGGCTCACCGGCCAATTTGAGATCAAGGATTTCGTACCCTGCCCCGTCTGCGATGGCAAGGGCACTGTCCCCCAAGGTCCGACGCTGTGCGTGCGCATGGGAATCAACGGATCCAATTGGCGTGGCCCGATTTACGTGCCGGGCGAGGGGTGTCCAAGGCCATGCCCGGAATGCGATGGGAAGAAGGTTGTGCCGCGGGGAACCGAAACTGCGGCTTTGGCGCGGCATGTGCACGACGAATCAGACGAAGAGGGCGAAAGCCCGACCGACGGCATGTATTGAATCGGCGCACCCTGATCAGGTGAGGCGGGTTCACTCTGGGAATCACCCCAGCATTGAGATTTGCATGTCCCGCCCCAAGTCTTGGGCAACATAAGTCTTGAACAGGCGAACCGGATTCTGTACCTTGGATTCTGCCCGGTTGCCGCGAGGAGCCGGGTCTAGAACGTGGGGAGGACTGTTGGCGTGAATTGGGCGACATGAGCCCCGTGCCAATGGCCGATGTGTGATGGGAGAGCCGCAGGATTTGCGAGTTCTCGGACGGAGTGCGAGTTCATGAGATTGAGTCCTTCACGCCGCAGAGGTGTGAGTTCAGGTGTGGTTGCAATGGTGTGCTTGTGCGGCGCGGCCGCGATGGCGTGCGCTCAGGACGTGCCACCGGTTGGCGGCACGCTGAATCATCCGGTCGGCGGTGTATTTGAACGCTTCGTGGACTCTGGCACGCATGAAGGCGCGCCGGGGGTCGCGTGGTCGCAAGTCATCGCCACGCCATCGGCGGCGTGGACGCGGCTGCACTTTGGTGCCTGCTCGCTTGGCCCGGGATCATTCATCCGCGTGTCGAGCGTGCTCGATGGCGAAGTGATGGTGCTGGATTCGGCCAGATTGAACGAGTGGCGGAACACCACGGCGTATTTCAATGGCGATGCGGTCGTTCTTGAATTGGTTGCAGCCCCGGGCACCTCGGCCAACCACGTGACGCTGCAAGGCGTTGAAGTGGAATTGGTGGGAGTCGCGACTGATCCACCGGCCTGCGGCATCTGCCAGGGAAGTGACAACCGCGTGGCGGCGACGCAGCCGGGTGTGGCGCGAACCATGCCGGGAGGATGCACGGCCGTGGTGTACAACCCGTACGGGTGCATCATGACCGCTGGGCATTGTGGTGGCGGCGGATTGCAGGTGATTGAGTTCAATGTGCCCGCAACGACGAGCAATTGCACGCTGGTCCACCCTCCGGTTGAAGATCAGTTTCCGGTGACCGGTGGAACTGGTGTGTTTGAGAATGGCAATCCCGGCCGCGATTACAACGTGTCGCGCACGGGTGCGAATTCGGCAGGGCAGACGGTGTATCAGAAGTACAACTTCTATCTGCCGATCGCGACATCGATGCCGACGCTGTTTCAGACCGTCGATCTCTTTGGATACGGCACGGACACACGCTGCACCGTGTCACAGGTTCTGCGGCGCAGCCCGGGGAGCATCAGCCAGGCCCCGAGCACGGACACGCTGTTTCTTTCCAACGATGTGACGGGCGGCAACTCCGGCTCGCCAGTGGTGCGAAATGGACGAATCGTCGGTATTGCGAATTACTGCTCGGAAAATTGCCCGCCCAACTACGCAGCACGAATTGACATTCCCGCTTTTGTCGAGCTTCGTCAGCAGCAGTGCCCGTGCCCGGCGGATTTCAACCGCGACGGGGTTGCGGATTTCTTTGACTATCTGGATTTTGTCGCAGCGTTCAGCTCGGGAGGAGCAGGAAGCGATTTCAACGCGGATGGTTCGATCGATTTCTTTGACTACTTGGACTTTGTCGCGGCTTTCAGCTTCGGCTGTGTGTAATTCAAATCAGTTTCGGGCGTTGGGCCCACCTGTGTCGTGTGAGAAAGGGTTTGGCGGGACTCAAAGCGAGCGGCTGGTGTTTGCGGAAGTGAAGACCAGCGGTGGAGATTGAGAACTCTGGAGAGGTGAATCGATGAAGATGCGAATTCTGAGTGCGGCAGCCCTGGTTGCCATGTCCATCACTGCTGGCGCGCTGGCACAGAAAAGTGATCCGACTCCGATTGGTCAAGTGTTGCAGAGCCGCGACGCGTGGGTGGTGCGTGAGGCACTGCCTCTGGATGTGGTGAACGGCGAATCGTGGATTCGGCCCAGGCAGTACCAGGCGGTGGAGTTCTCTGCCGAGGTGATGCGGCAAGTGCTCAGCGCAGCTCCGATGGAATTCTCTGGCAATGCACCGATCATCGTTGAGTTGCCCGACCCCACCGGCCGGATGGTGCGTTTCAAGGTGTGGGAGTCGCCGATCATGGAGCCCGCGTTGGCAGCCCGGATGGCGCAGCTAAAAACCTACATCGGCCAGGGCATTGATGACCCGACAGCGACGCTGCGAGCCGATTTCACCGCTGCTGATGCTCCGTGGTTTGGCGCGGGGAGCTTTCACGCCCAGGTGCTCAGCCCGAATGGTGACTGGTTCATCGATCCCTATACCAAAGGTGAATTCCGCCATGTGATGAGCTATTACCGCCGCGATTTGCGGAGCGTGCACGCCTTTGCCTGCCATTTCGATGAGCAGGCGCGGCAGGTGCAGATCGGCGAACCCGACGGGGGCGTGAACCCGGAGGCGAGTGGCACATCCTTGAAGACATACCGTCTCGCGAATGCCGCGACTGGCGAATACACCGCATTCCACGGCGGCACCGTTGCCGGAGGTCAAGCAGCGATCGTGACGGCGATCAATCGCGTGACCGGTGTGTATGAAAAGGAAGTCTGCATTCGCCTGACGCTCGTCGCGAACAACTCATCTTTGGTGTACACCAACGCGAACACCGATCCGTACACCGACGGGAACGGCGGCACTATGCTGGGACAGAACCAGACCACGTGCACAAGCGTGATCGGCTCCGCCAACTACGACATTGGCCACGTCTTTTCCACCGGTGGCGGCGGCGTCGCCGGATTGGGTGTGGTCTGCAACTCGACCAACAAAGCGCGCGGCGTGACCGGATCTCCAGCCCCAACTGGCGATGCGTTCTACATCGATTATGTCGCCCACGAAATGGGTCACCAGTTCGGCAGCAACCACTCCTTCAACAGCCCCGCCACCAACTGCGGGAGCAACCGCAGCGCTTCGAACGCGTACGAGCCGGGATCTGGCTCGACGATCATGAGCTACGCAGGCATCTGCTCACCGGATGACATTCAGAGCAACTCTGACGCGTACTTTGTGTGGCGCTCGTATGACGAGATCCGCGCGTTCGTCACCACTGGTGGTGGCAACGGCTGCGGCACCGCCAGCGCGACGGGAAACAACTTCCCATCCGCCGGAGCGGGGCTTCCCTACACCATCCCGGCAGCAACCCCATTCGCCCTCACGGCCAACGGCACCGATCCTGATGGCGATACGGTGACATATTGCTGGGAGCAGGCCGACCTTGGTGCGGCGTTGGCACTGGCGTCCGCAGATAACGGCGCTTCGCCAATCAATCGCTCGCGGACCGGCACCACCAGCCCCACGCGGCTCATTCCTCCCCTTGCCAACATTCTCGCAGGAACCGTCCCCAACACCGACAAGGTGCCCACCGTCGCTCGCGCTTCTTACACGTGGAAAATTACCACGCGTGACAATCGCGCAGGTGGCGGCGGCGTGAACGCCTCGCAGGTTGATCTCAACGTGGTCAACACCGGCTCGGGCTTTGCAATCACCAGCCAGAACACCGCGACATCGTGGGATGCCGGCACCACCCAGACCATCACCTGGAATGTCGCCGGCACCACGGCCAACGGCATCAACTGTGCCAACGTGAAGATCTCGCTCTCAACCGACGGCGGAAGCACTTTCCCAACAGTTCTGATTGCATCCACACCGAATGATGGATCACAGAGCATCACCGTCCCCGGCTCCGCAACCACCACCGCTCGCGTGAAGGTCGAGGCCGTCGGCAACATCTTCTTTGACATCAACAACGCCTCGATCACGATCGTCGATCCCAACAGCACTCCGCCCAACAACCCCACCAACGTCACCTTCTCACCAAGCCCTGGCTGCTCGGGACAGACGGTGAATCTCTCGGCCACAGTTGGCGCCAATCAAACAGTGGATTGGTACATCAACGCCTGCGGCAACACCTTCATCGGTAGTGGCAATCCGCTGGCGATCACCGCGACCACCAGCCGCAACTACTACGCCAAGGCCCGCAACCTGACCAGTGGCTTGGTTTCCGCCGGGTGCGCTTCTGCTGCACTCATCGTCAATGCCAGCGCCACGGCTCCGACCGCGGCCAATACCAGTCGCAACAACTTCTGCGCCTCTGACGCCGGAAACATCACGCTTTCCGCCACCGGTGGCAGCGGAACCACGCTTCGCTGGATGAGTGATTCCTGCGGCGGCGCGACGGTCGGTACAGGCAGCAACCTCTCCATTCCCAGCCCCACCGTCACCACCACGTACTACGCCCGCTGGGAGAATACCTGCGGCAACAGCGGGTGCGCTTCGGTGACGGTGACTGTCCAGCCCACCGCCGACTTCAACGGCGACACCAGCATCGACTTCTTTGACTACCTCGATTTCGTCGCTGCCTTCAGCAATGGCGATCCGGGCGCCGACTTCAACGGCGACACCAGCATCGACTTCTTTGACTATCTCGACTTCGTCGCCGCGTTCTCGGGCACCTGCTGAGTCCACTGAACCGGTTTTGTTCGGCGAGAATACTGCTTTTCTCGGGCCTGACCATCACTGGTCGGGCCTGTTTTCATTCCTTCTGGCCCGCTTGGGTCGACTTGCAAC
>CAYTYD010000025.1:0-19697 GCA_964441555.1 uncultured Phycisphaeraceae bacterium
GATCCACCGGATGCCGATCACGGTGGAGGAATTCATCTATCCGGCGATGGAGGATTGCCGCATCGAAGTCCGCGTCGATAGCGGCATGAACGCCCAGACCGTCCACATGAAACTCAAGCCCTTCACACTGGTGGGGGCGACGACACGCAAGGGGTTGATTTCATCACCATTGCAGACGCGATTTGGCCTCGACATGCACTTTCGTTTGTACGGGCAGGGCGAACTCCGCGACATCCTCAGCCGCAGCGCAGGCCTGCTGGGCATGGGCGTCAGTGAAGATTCACTCAACCTCATCGCCAGCCGCGCCCGAGGCACTCCCCGCATCGCCAATCGCCTCCTCCGCCGCGTGCGCGATTTCGCCACCGTTCGCAACAAGGGCATCGTGACCCCAGCTGTCGTCGACGCCTCACTCAAACTCGAAGGCGTGGACGAGCGCGGCATGGACGAACTCGACCGCAAATACCTGCGGACGCTGGCCGAGGTGTACGGCGGTGGCCCCGCCGGGCTGAACGCGATGGCGGCGACGATGAATGAGGACCCGGGAACCGTGGAGGTCGTCGTTGAGCCGTTCCTGCTGCAGTGCGGCATGATTGCCATCACGCCGCGGGGCCGGGCGTTGACAAGGCCAGGTGCAGAGCTGATGGGCGTTTCCTATCGTGAGACAACTGGTTCGACATCTTTGTTCGCGGGATGACAATACTTGTTTGTGCATGGTTGTGCCGCGTATGACTCCCTTACCTTGGGAACTTGCCCGTCAGCTTTGGGACTTGCTCGAATCAGGCGCGAGCGATGACATCATTGTGAACTGGGCTGATCAGGCGAGATGCCGACTGCGATCCAGCAGTTCTGAGCTTGACAAGCAACTTGATGCGATTTCAGCAATGACGATGGCACCGGAAATGGGCGTGAGTCGTCGTGAATTGGAAAACATCGCACAACGGATGCAAGACATTCATCTCGCAAGAGACTACTTGGCCGATGTGCTGAAAGAGACTCCCGAGGGATATGTTCCTTTGAAGTGGACGCAACGGGCTCTCCCCTCAATTCCAGGCCTTCGACTACTTTGCATGAAGTGCATGTGCGTCATTGACCCTCGCAACCGCGATCGGTGCGACTGTGAGGCCGTGACTGTCGAGCCCGATACAAACTTGGTTTCAAGCGATGAAACGGAAGTGGTACGATTTCTTGTGCCGCTGAATGCTTGTTGACAACGCTCCTCGCCGAAGGCGAGATTTCGTCGTACCCTTTGCCCCATGGATATCTCCCGCCGCGTTGCGAGCTTGAAGCCGAGTGTGACGATCGCGTTCATGAACCGCGCCAAGACGATGAAGGCGGCGGGGAAGGATGTGCTCAGCTTTGCCGCGGGCGAGCCGGACTTTGACACGCCTCAGCCAATCAAGGATGCCGCCATCAAGGCCATGCAAGCCGGGCAGACCAAGTACATGCCCACCTTTGGCGATCCTGAAACGCGGAATGTGCTCGCTAAGAAGCTTCGCGAAGAGAACGGCATTCCCGGATTGACCGGCGATGACATCACCATCTCCTCCGGTGGCAAGCATTCCCTTTTCAATCTGTGTCAGTGCCTCTTTGATCGTCCGCAACCCGGCGAGCAGGCGATGGAAGCGGTGATCCCAGTTCCGGCGTGGGTGTCTTACGCGCCGCTGGTCGAACTCGCCGGTGGCAAAGTCATTGAAGTGCCCACGACCGTGGAAACCGGTTTCAAGGCCAGCGCGGCTCAGATCAAGGCCGCCATCACGCCCCGCACGCGCCTCCTGATTCTCAATTCCCCCTCCAATCCCTGCGGCACGATGTATTCACCGGAAGAGTTGAAGGCGATCGGACGTGTATGCGCTGACGCCGCGGCGACGATTGCCCCCAACCTGATCATCCTCTCTGATGAGCTCTACGAAAAGATCACCTACGGCGGCATCCCTCACTTTTCGATCGGCTCAATGCCTGAAGTGGCGGAGCGGACGATCACGCTGAACGGTTTGTCCAAGGCCTACGGCATGACGGGGTGGCGCATCGGATACACCGGCATGCCGGGCGCGTTCGGTCGCAAGTTCACGCAGGCGATGTCGGCGTATCAGGGTCAGCAGACGACGAACCTCCCTGCGTTTCTCTATCCCGCGATGCGCACAGCGATCTTGGAGTGCGCCCCTCAGGTGGAAGTGATGCGCCAGGCCTTTGCCAAGCGGGCGGAATTGATCAATGGTCTCCTGGGCAAACTTCCCGGCGTAACGACTGCTCGCGCCACCGGTGCGTTTTACGCCTTCCCGAACGTCAGCGCCCACTTTGGCAAAACCTCCAAGGGTGGCCGCGTGATCAAGAGCGCGATGGATATCAGCGAAGCGCTCCTCGAAGAGAATCTGGTCGCATTCGTCCCAGGCGAAGATTTCGGTGGTTGCGGCGGCCAGCACGTACGCATCAGCTTTGCCTGCAGCGAAAAACAGATCGAGCAGGGGATCGCGCGGTTTGGGGAGTTTTTGAACGGGCTGAAATAAAATTGCGATTCATCAGCAATCGAGTCAGGCGGGAGTTGAACCGCGGTACAAATCACGCACGGTTATCACTCAATTCACCGTGAGAATTATGTATGCGTTGAATCGTCTCTGCAGACCGCTTTGCAACTCGAGCAGCCTTGAAATTAAACACAGCGAATGCGGCCGTCACGAGGCCCATCGATGTATAAATCACGACCTCCATCAAGGGTGCAACACCACAGGAACCTAAGCCCCTGACCAGCACTGATCGCGAGGGGTCCGCGGGGTCAACATACACCGTGCATGATTTGCCAGAAGCCGGAGCTTCTGGCAAAGATCGGACAGCCGACTTATTGGAAGACACCTCAGCGATTCGATGACCAGTGAACTCTTGGCCGGCAACGCTATAGCGATATGAGACGATCAGGCCGGAGGTGAATCGTCCCGCGCCCCGATCCTGCACCTGGGTAAAGACTGCCGCGACCGGAGTCCAAGCCATTGTCTGAGCTTGTCTGATCGCGGGAGCAAGTGCTTCGAACCACAGCACAAATGCGAGCGCAAGAGCTGCCAATGATGAACCAAGAGCCATCAGTGTGATGCGTGTGTGAAGACTCATTTTGGAACTGAAACTCCAGAATCTACTGGCTCAATCTCCAGCGACAACACTGCGTATCCATCAATCTCGAAATACTCGACTTCAAACGTGACTGGCGCACCATCAGCGACATCAAGAATCGCCTCATCCGGCGTCGGTCCGTGCCAATTCCAACGTTCGATGATCGGCTTTCCATTGGCACTCACGCGGATGCCATCATCGGAGAGGGTTTTGATTTTCCACTTGCCGATCGGCAGCGTGAGTGTGGTAGTGGCCACAAGGCCGAAACGCTCGGCGGCCATCTTGGCATCCTGAATCACTCTGTCCCACTTGATGGCGTTGGGCCCGCGATGGGCGAACTTCAGATCGAGGGAGTTCTGCTGGGCAACAAGTACATTCTGACCCTTGGAAAGTTCTCGCCACGCGGCAATATCCGTGCGTGGATCACCTTTGTCACCATCCTTATTTGGCCATGCAAACGCGCGGATGTTCCAGGTGGCCCCCACCACCATGCCGCTGACGCGGCTGGAAAATCCCTCGGCGTTGTCGATCTCAAAGACATAGCGATTGATGCCGCCGGGATTGACAGGCACTTCGAGGACCATGGGCTTGCCGTCGACCATGCCGGGCCAAATGCCCGTCGTTTTCTGCACCAGATCAGTCCACTTCCACGTTCCCTGGTGCGAACCATAAATTTCGTAGCGGATGCCCGATGCGGTGCGGACCTGGCGAACCATCGGAGATTGGTGATCCCACGGGCCCCACTCTCCCATGATGATCTTGTCGCGGCCGCTCAGTGCAGCACGGGCGGCAACCGGTTTCTTCTTGCCGACAAACTCAGTCATCACGCGCGGAGTATCGGGCGCCGAGCCAGCACGAACAAGCTCAATACCCTTGTCGAGCTTGACCTCTTCCTTGACGCTGCCGATGGTGTTGTCGGCGAAGACAATGTTCTTGACTTCTTTGCCGCCGGTGGGATCGCGCAGTTGCAGGGCGATGGCATCACCATCAAAGGTGTTGCGGATGATGATGTTGTCGGTGACGCCCTTGTGATTGGCCTTGACGCCGGGAAGCTTCAAGAGCGCGGCATCATCATCCCACCACAGGTGCACACCACAGGCGTTGCGGGTGAAGCGATTGTCGAAGATGGCGATCTCGGAGCCGTGCTCGATGTTGATGCCGCCACGTTCCAGGCCATACCCACCCGAGCCATTCTCGGTGAAGTCATTGTCGGCGATCACCGTGGAATTGGAGTAGCCACCCCACACACCGCAGATGGCATTGCCGACGATGCGATTGGACAGAAAGACATTGTCGCGGCTGAACGTCAACTCGATGCCGTGGGCGGGGGCATAGGAGAAGTCGTTGCCGACCAGGACGTTGTTGTTGCACCCCATGGTGGTGTAGTCAGGTGTTTCGCCGCTGGGCAAAGGTGTTTCGCCGATGGCTTCTTTGCCACCGAAGCCGAAAAAGCCGTCACCGCCGTGGGTGCAGGAGTTCTCCGCGAAGACATTGCTGTGACATTGTTCAAAGAAGAGGATGCCAGCGGAATCCTGACCCCGGTTGTAGATGCCGTGGCTGTAACCACGGACGCAAAAGTCAAAAGCATTGCGGGAGATGAGGTTCCCACTCGATCGCCACATGGCGAGCCCCCAACCGGAGAGGAACGAACAGTCGTTGTCGTAGATGGCGGAGCCGTCAACACGATCCAGCATGATGCCGTTCTGACCTCGGCGAACGACAACATCATGAATGGTGATATTGCCGGAGCGTTCGACCAGAACCGCCGCGCCGTACGTCGTCGACCATTCGCGATTATCGTTCTTATGAGGCCAGAGCCAGTCGGAAGCATCTTCGGCGGCGGGAGTGCTCTTGAGGCGTTGGCGGAAGTTATCGGAGAAATCCCCCCCTTCGATGCGGAGTTCATCGCAATTGGAAGCCAGCAGGCCGACCTTGAACCCACCGATGCGGGCGTTGCGGATGATGATGCGCTCGCCGCGAGCAATCAGGCCGTGCCCAGAAAGAGTGTCCCAACTGTCAAAGCCAGGAGATGTGACTGCGGCACCAAAGAGAGTGGAGCCGGGGGCGAACTCGACGGTGATGTCATTGCCCTTGACCTGAATGACACCGTTGTTGTCGGGGTCGGGCAATACCGTGCCCGGAGGAATGACGACGCGGCAGGAAGATGTGATGACGGTGTTGTCACGCGTGACTTCGACGATGGGAAGATCGGCGTAAGCGGTGAAATTGCACACCGTTTGGATGGCGCACGACAGGAGGATCGAGGTGCGATGAAGCGTCATGAGGAGAGAATACTCGAAAGTGCCGGCCGGCTTTGCGGAACGCCGGGGCATGTGAGGCGTATTCTCATGCTGCGTGCCGATGCTCTCGTACACAGCTTTAGACCCCAGTGGCAACCGCGTGAGTGGCGAGGTGGATGCTCCCTCTCAGCAAGCCGCATTGTCGATTCTGGCGGGCAAACGCCTGACGCCCATCCAGATCAAACCCAAGGACGCCCCGGGGAGCATTCGCAGCCAGATTGCCGAGCGCAGGCGACGAGCGGGCATTCCCGCGCGGCAATTGGGAACGGCATATCGCCAGATCGCAGAGCTGCTGAAGGCGGGTGTGCCTCTGCTGCGATCGCTGCGGCTGCTGGGAAATCGCAAGAAGGACAAAGTGGTTGCGCCGGTGATGCGCGAACTCGCGGATCAGATCGCCGAGGGACGGGACCTGGCAGGCGCGATGTCGAGCGCTCCGGAGTCGTTTCGCGCGTTTCACGTGGCGATGGTGAGGGCGGGGGAAAAAGGCGGATTTCTCGAGACTGTGTTTGCCCGGCTCGGCCAACTGGTGTTGCGGCAGGCCGAGTTGCGGGCCTCGATCATCTCAAGCTTGATCTATCCGACGCTCCTGATGTGCGTGGGCGGGGGCGTGCTGGGGGTGCTGTTCGGTTTCTTCGTACCCAAATTCAGAAAAGAGTTTCAAAATCTGGGAGACAATCTGCCCACGGTGACCAAGCTGGTGTTTTTCATCAGCGATCTGGTGACCAAGTACGGCCTGATCACTCTGGGTGTGGTGGGTGTCGCGGCATTTGCGCTGTACAGGGTGTTTCGCCAGCCGCACATGCAGAGGCGTCTCGCGGAATGGAAACACAAGACGCCGATTGTTGGAAAGATTTCGGCGAGCATCGGCGTGGCCCGCTTCTGCCGCCTGCTCGGAACCATGCTTTCCAGCGGCGTGCCCATGCTGTCAGCGCTCGCCATCGCCAAGGACGCGGCGGAGAACCTGCTCCTGGAAGAAGCCGTGGACCGCGCCACCGAAGCGGTGAAGGCGGGCCAGCCACTTTCGGGCCCCTTGGGCGAAAGCGGACTGATTGATGATGATGTGGTGGAAATGATCAGCGTCGCGGAGCAGGCCAACAACCTGGATGATGTGCTGGTGAACATCGCGGACACGATCGAGCAACGCGTTGATCGCCAATTGTCGGCGGCGGTGCGGCTGATTGAGCCCCTGGCGATTCTGTCACTCGCCGTGGCGGTCGTGATCGTGGCCTTGGCCCTGATTCTGCCCATGATGCAGATGGGGACCAAGACCAGATAAGCCGCAGGCAGGCGAGCGGATCACCCGATACCCTTAGGTATGAGATGGTCCGGGGAAAGTGTGGTGTGTGCAAACCGAACGCCTTGCAGGCGCGTTGGCCCATGGTGCTGGGTGCTGACGTTGACCGTGGCCCTCGTGACTGTCTTCGTGACATCGCGAGCAGTGGCACAGGGCGAGGCGACTTCCCCGCCCCCGGCCAAAGTGGGCGCGGCGGGGCAGAGTGCCAAGAACATCGCGGTGATCGTGATTGACGATGAGATCACGCGAACGACTGCGTTTTCAGTCAAGCGTCGGCTGGACGAAGCCCAGCGCGATGGCGCGGATCTGATCGTGCTCTCTTTGGATACTCCGGGAGGCGAAGTCGGCGCGGTGTTGGACATCTGCACCGCGCTGAAGCGATCCCCGATTCCCACGGTGGCGTGGGTGCGCAATCACGCGATCTCTGGCGGCGCGCTGCTGGCTCTCGCATGCAATCGGATCATCTGTGCTGATCCCGTGACGGTGGGCGATGCCAAACCGATTGCGATGGCCTTGGGCATGGCAGGCAGTGTGCCCAAAGAGATGTTGATGAAGATTCTGCCCCCGCTCATCGGCGAAGTGGTGGATTCGGCGCAGAGAAGGAACCGAGCTGAGAAGCGGTATGTGTATGACGAACTGCTGGTGCAGGGGATCATCGTTTCGGATGCCGCGTTGTGGCAGGTTGAGGATGTGAAGACTGGTATTCGGTATTGCGTCACCGAAGCTGAGGCCAAAGAGCTTTTCCCCGACGCCTCGCTCGAGGGCGCACCGATGCTGGCTGGTGCGGGCTTGGTCGCAAAGCAAACCGGCAATGCACCTAAAGCAGAGAAGCCTGAACCAACTGCACCAACCGGAGCCATCGGCGAATCGACGATGACAGCGGCATCGCCGACGGCTGAGGAAGCGACACAGCAAGCGATGAACGCACTATCGGGGCCATCGCTGCGGCCTGTCTTTACCGCAGCAGAGCGAGGGACGTATCGACTGATTGGCAAGGTCTCGGCAGGAACGGGCCCTCTGGTATTCAACGCGGGACAAATGGCTCAATTTGGCTTCGCCGACAATGTCGCCAGCGATGGCTCGCTGTTGCCGGTGACCACGGATGCGGAGATGAAGCAGTATTTCAGCGCGGTCAGCGTGCGTGAATATCGCGAGACGACGGGAGAACAAATCTTCGGCAACGCGGCAGTGTTTCTCTCATCGCCGATCATCCGCGGCATCCTCATCGTGGGTTTCCTGGTGTGCCTCTTCATCGAGTTCACGCATCCGGGGGCAACGGTCCCGGCGACATTGGCACTCTTGTTCCTTGGTCTGCTGGTTGCGCCGCCACTCTTGATGGGGCTGGCGGCGTGGTGGACTGTCGCGATGATCGTGATCGGCATCGGGTTGGTTCTGGTGGAGCTTGTCTTTCTTCCGGGGCTTGCCGTGCCTGGCGTGATTGGCTTCATCATGGTGTTTGTGGGTTTGGTGGGGACGATTGCGGGGATTGGGTCACCATTTCCAGGAGCAACCGGCGGCATGACCAACAGCCGCGACGTATCGATCGCGCTGGTGACCGTGATTCTGTCGGTGGGGAGCGCGTTCCTGGTGATGTTCTTCATGGGGCGAAACCTGTACAAGCTTCCACTCTTCAAGCGTGCGGTGCTGATGGGAAATGTGGAATTGCCGGATGCGGATCAGGCGTTTGCCGAGATCGCGCCGCTGCGGCTGGGTGAAGATGGCGATGAACTAAGAGCGGGGACGCCGGGAATGTGCATTGCGCCGCTGAGGCCGACAGGATCGGTGCAGTTTGGCGAAGTGGTGCGCGAGGCGAGCGCGGACCTTGGGTTCATCGATACGGGTACGCCGGTTGAGATCATTTCGATCCGGGGTGAACGAATCGTGGTCAAAGCAACTGGTCCGGGCCCTGCTCGGGCAGAGATTCGCGAGGAGTCGCTGTAATGGATCCGTTCTTGTTGTGGGGACTGGCGTTGCTTGGTGTCGCGGCGATTCTGCTGGCGGCGGAAGTGTTCATTCCTTCCGCGGGCATCATCGCCGGACTCTCGGGAATCTCGGCGATCGCGGGAATCGTGTGCCTGTTCAAGTATGACACAACGTGGGGAGTGATCGGTGTCCTGTTGGCAGTGATTCTGGGGCCGGTGATTTTCTTTGTTGGGCTGAATATCTGGAAAAACACGGACTTTGGAAGGAATGCAATCGGCGCGCCGACTGAGGACGAGATCGCCAAGCAAGCGTTGGAAGAGCAGGAAAGCAAACGACAACTTGAATCACTGATCGGCGCTCAAGGCGTGGCACTGACTGACTTACGCCCGGTGGGTGTGGTGATGGTGGGTGGCGACCGCCGCGATGCGCTGGCGGAAACAAGATTCATCGCGGCAGGAACGCGGATCAAGGTGACTGTGGTTGAATCACACCAGTTGAAAGTGCGGCCACTGAATCCTGGATGGGGCATGGGTGCAGTTGCAGGGATGGGTGGTGTCTCTCACTTTGATCCGGGGCAGAGTGGCAGTGATGTTGGTGGCGGCTGGGGTGACGGCGGAGATGGCGGAGGCGGTGGAGGTGGTGACGGAGGGGGTGGAAATTGACAGACGAACCGGACCTGCTGGTTGATCTGGTGCGTGTGGCACATGGCTTTGAGGCCGAGACGATCGCGGAGTCGCTGCAATCGCGTGGAATCGCGGCACGAGCGTTTACGACGGTTGGTGACACCTTGCAGTGGGAAGCAGGGATCAAGCCGTCCTGCGTGGTGCAGGTGCCGCGAAGCCAGTTTCGAGCGGCTCAGATCGCGCTGGCGTCGATCAAATCGGGTTCGGTTGATATTGACTGGGACGAGTTGTTCGGACCGGAGCCCGATGCGCCGCCGGAAATCCCAGCGCAAGCCAGGCGGAGGCCCTCGAAGATGAAAGTGGTTGGGCTGGTACTGCTGATTTTGTTTGGAACGCCTCTGGTCATCGGGTTGGCGGCGGTAATTGTCGCGGTCGCGCGGCACGCGCTGTTGGAACCACGCTGAACGCGCGGCACGGCAGGGCAGACGCGGGCTACGCTGGGCGCATGGCATTTGACCCTGACGCGGCGGCACAACCCGGAACCGGAATCTACGGCCTTCCTTTCACGCGGAAGGAGGCGAGCATCGTGCTTGTGCCTGTGCCGTTCGACGCCACCACGTCTTATGGTGGCGGAACCAGCGCCGGGCCGCAGGCGATTCTCGACGCCTCGATGCAGGTAGATCTCCTCGATCACCAATTCGGCCAAGTGTATGAGTGCGGCATCTTCATGGAGAAGATTCCAGGGAAGATCAAGGCCCTATCCAAGAAGGCGCGAGCGCTGGCCAAACCCATCATCGAGCGGGGTGGGGCGACCAAGCGCGATGCGAAAGCCGTCGCGACGGTCAACGCGGCATGCGAGAGCGTGGCGGATTTCACGTTCAACGCGGCGAAGTCGATTCTGAATGAAGGGAAGATTCCGGGCTTGGTGGGAGGAGATCACTCGACGCCCTTGGGGTTCATCCGCGCGTGTGCAGAGCACGCCGCGTCGTTGCCATCGACTGGGCGCGACCCTGGAGGATTGGGAGTTCTGCAAGTTGATGCCCACATGGACTTCCGTGATGCGTTTGAGGGGTTTGCGTACTCGCATGCCTCGATCATGCACAACGTGCTGACGCGTGTGCCGCAGGTGACGCGACTGGTGCAGGTGGGGATTCGTGATTATGGAGAGGGGGAGAAGCAATTCGGACTCAGCCAGAAGAAGCGGGTCGAAACCTACTTTGATTTCGACATCGCAGCCAAGCTTGATAGTGGTGCCAAGTGGAGCATCATGTGCGAGCAGATGATCGCCAATCTGCCGCGAAATGTGTATGTATCGTTTGATATTGACGGGCTTGATCCGTCGTTGTGCCCGCACACGGGGACGCCGATGCCAGGTGGTTTGAGTTTCAATCAGGCGAGTGTGCTGCTGGAGCGGTTGGCACGTTCGGGACGGCGCGTCATCGGCTTTGATCTGAATGAAGTATCACCGGGAATCAAGCCGATCGCCACGGAGCCAGAGTGGGATGCCAATGTCGGCGCGCGCGTGCTGTACAAATTGTGTGGCATGGCGGCGTTTGCAAATGGGCTGATCAAGCCATAACTCGATATCGCATAAAGAGTTAGAAAACACGGCCCGGCACTGCTCCAACTACCCTATAGGTAGTGTGGCCTCTACGCTTGACGCTCACCTCACACCAATTTGCCCATCACTTGGGCATTCTTTGGAGCGTCTTTCATGGCTGATGTTGTTCACCTTCCCGCATCGTCGAATCAGGCCTTGGGCATTGCACAGTTCGCCATCGATTTCATGAGCGATGAGCCCGGCAAACGTGGCGAACCGGATGTGAGCGTGCTGGATCGTGTGAATCTTTTCTTCACCGACGCGTGCATCTGCGGCGTGTCGGCGATCGCGATGGGAACGAATGCTCCGGTGCTGCTGCGCAACGAGGCGATGCAGTATGCGACGCCCGCACGCGGGTTTGGCACGATGGGTGGTGTGCCGTGGGCCGCGCAAGCGGTACGCACCGGCGTACCGGTCTTTGGTTCCAACGTGGATGTGCAGGTGGAGAAGGCAGTGGTAGCGAATTGTGCCGCTGTGAGAGAATGGGACTCGAACGGAACAAACTTCGGCTACAACCCATCGCGGAATCAGACGGCGGGTGAGTTTGGACACAATGACTTCTATGCAGTGCCTTTGGCTGCGGCTCAGCTGCGAGGCAAAGACGGCGCGTTTGCGCTGCGAGGCATGCTGCTGCTGGATGAGATTCGTGGTCGGCTTGCTGAAGCGTTTTCACTCAAGTCGTACAAGGTGGATCACGTGGTGCACGGGGCGATCGGCTCTGCCGCGACCTTTGGCGCCATGATGGGCGCAACGGCGGAACAGATTGAATCGGCCATCGGCATGGTGGTGGCGCATTACATTCCCTTCCGGGCGATTCGCGCTGGCAAACAGCTCTCAGATTCCAAGGGTGCATCCGCGGCGATCAGCACCGAAGCCGCGATTCTCTCCGTAAAGCGCAGCATGGCTGGGTTCCTGGGCCCGCGGGATATCTTCCGCAATCCTGAGGCGATTTTCAGGATTTTCGAAGGTCCGGGCCAGATGTTCCAGAAGGTGGGCGCGAGCAAGGCCAACACTGCAAAGGCCGATGCATCACCGTTTGACTTATTCCTGAGCCGCGCTGGCAGCGATTTCTCGGTGATGGGGATGCACTTCAAGCTTGGGTTGTATGAGCATCAATCAGCAGGCGCACTGCAGGGCCTGATCAACATCGTGAATGCTCATCCGCATCTTTTGGACGATCAGACCGGCGATGCCATCCGCAGCATCATGGTGCGCGCCTACGAGCCCGCCTTCGGCATCATCGGCGATCCGGCCAAGCGTGATCCCAAAACGCGTCAATCAGCCGATCACTCGATGCTGTATCTGGTCTGCACCATGCTGCGCAAGGCGCTGGAAGCCCGCGTAGTGAGCAAGAAGCCCTTGAGCTGGAAGGAATTGATCCTCACCCCTCATGACTTTGATCCTTCCGCACTCAAGCACCCCGTGACGCGTCAACTGATGGAGAAGATGACCTTTGAGCATGGCGGTGCGGAATACGACGCGAAGTACCCGGATGGCATTCCCACCTCGATCGTCTTCACGGACGAGCAGGGCCAGGTCTTTGATTCCGGATTGGTGATGTATCCAGGCGGGCACGCGCGAAACCACATGGGGCCCGACAAGGTCAATCTGCAAGACATCCTTGACAACAAGTTCCGCGTGCTGGGCTCGCTGGCCTTTGAAGACCCCAAGCCCGTCATCAAGCGTTTGTCCAACCTCTCCAAGTGCTCGGCTCGCGAAATCGGTTCGCTGCTCGATTTCCCCCTGACCGTTAAGGGCAAGTTTGATTGATCGGAGTCTGATGCGTCTGCACCTGGTGCAACTTGATATCCGGTGGGAGGATGCGGAGCAGAACTGCCGCCGCGTTGAAGAATTGCTGGATCAGGCCAAGCCGGATCCGGGTGATATGGTGTTGTTGCCGGAGATGTTTGACTCCGGATTTTCGTTCAACACCGCGGCGACGATCGATCAGGGACGCACGCTGGCGTTTCTGATGCTGCAAGCGACATCGCGGCAGGTGTATCTGCATGGGCATCGCACGGTGTCGGCATCGGGCACGGGTGGCGAAGCGACTGCACGGAATCGTGCCACGGCGATCGGCCCGGATGGAACAATTTTGGCCGAATACGACAAGATTCATCTCTTCTCGATTGGAGGAGAAAGCCAACGTCTGAGTGGCGGCAACCACACGACGACCTACCAGGTGCAGGATGGCGGCAAGGCATTCACAGTCTTTCCGGCGATCTGCTATGACCTTCGCTTTCCGGAGCTTTTCCGCGGCCCGCGCATCGGCACGCTGGACCTGATCGCCATCGGAGCATGCTGGCCCGCCAAACGCGCTGCCCACTTTCGCGCCCTCACCATCGCCAGGGCTATTGAAAACCAGTGCTTTGTGGCCTTCTGCAATCGCACCGGACACGATCCCGCCCCGACGAATACGACCTATTCAGGTGTCTCATTGGTGGTCGATCCCCTGGGAAACGTGCTCGGGGAAGCGGATGAGCGTGAGCAGGTGTTGAGTGTGGGCATTGACCTGGCTGCCGCGAAAGCGTGGCGGGAACAATTCCCGGCGTGGCGCGATGCCAAGCGTTGAGACGCTGCGTGCGCAGGTTCCATACGGTTTGTCATGCTTGACCGGCTGAATTCAGCGCTTTCGGCAGCCCGCGCCGCTCTGGATCGCACCCTTGATGACAAGGGGTTGATGGCCGATGCCGCCAAGGCGGCGACCCTGCTTTCGCAGACCATCAACAGTGGTGGCAAGATCCTGATCTGCGGCAACGGCGGATCATCATGCGATGCGGCCCACTTTGCCGAGGAACTCACCGGGCGATTCCGAGCCGATCGACGCCCCTTGGCCGCGATCGCGTGCACGGATATCGGCCACATCACCTGCACGGCCAACGACTACGGCTTTGATCACATCTTCTCCCGCTGGGTGGAGGCGCTGGGAAAACGTGGCGACACCTTGATTGTCTTGAGCACCAGCGGCAATTCGGCAAACTGCCTGAGAGCGTTGGAAGCGGCTGATGAACTGGGAATGAACACGATTGCGATGCTTGGCAAGGGTGGCGGAAAGATGCTCAAACGCGCCACAATTCAGTTGGTGGTGCCGGGAGAGACAAGTGACCGCATTCAAGAGTTGCACATGCTGCTGTTGCACACTTTTGTAGAGTGCATTGAAGCGGGGCTGAATGCAGGCCACAGTGCGGTCCAGAATGATGGTCATCACCATGGCCGCTGATCGCGAGCGCATCTTCCGGTGGATTGGTGCGATAATGGTGCTGATTCCATGCGTAGGCATCGGCGTGCTGATGGTGGCCGGGAAAGTACCGGTTCACGTCAACCTGCTGGGATCGCCATGGGATCGAATCCTGATCGGAATCGGCTTGTGCCTGGTCGGCATCAATATCGCGATGAAACTCACATCCAGGAAGTGATGGGAAAGATCTCTCCGGAAGCGCTGACCACCGGCGTCCCTGTGCGCGCGGTGAGATCCCGGAACGCCTGCTGCAATCGCAACGTCACCGGACCTGCAACCCCATCGCCGATCTGCCGGCCATCGACGACAAACACCGGCGTCAATTCCCCCATCGTGCCCGTGCAGAACATCTCATCCGCTCGATACACCTCCGTTAACGATATATCACGCACCTCATGAGGAATTGACGCAGCTTGCATCAGCGACAACACAGCAGACCGCGTGATCCCCTCCGGGCACGCACCACACGTCGGAGTCAGCACCCGCCCCTCGTGCACAATGAAAACATGCGTCGCATTCGTCTCGGCAACAAACCCGCGCTGATCGAGCATCAACGCATCATCCGCCCCTGCCTGATTGGCCTGAATCTTGGCCAAGATCGATTGAATCAGGTTGCAATGGTGAATCTTGGGATCCAAGGTATCAGCACTAAACCGGCGAACCGCACTCGTCACCAGCGAAATCCCCCCACTGCCATAGATGGGTGCCTTGTGCTCGGCAAGCACGATGAGGGTGGGGCCGCTTGTATTCAGCCGCGGATCCATGCCGCTGGTGATTTTCACACCCCTGGTCAGAGTCAATCGCGCATGCACATGGTCAAACATCTTGTTCGCCGCAAATGTTCTTGCCACTTCATGAGCAATAGTCTCATGACTGGGAATCTGCGCAAACGCCAGTGCCTGCGCCGAACTGCGAAGCCGATCCAGATGCTCCTTGAATCGAAACACCCGCCCCTGATACAGCCGCAGCCCCTCCCATACCGCATCGCCGCCCTGCACGGCGCTATCAAAGGGGCTGATGCCTGCCTGATCGCGATGGATCAACTTGCCGTTGATATTGACCACGATGTCTTTGTTGGCCGGATTGAACTTCTGCAGCATGTTTCACCCATTCCCAGTGAGGCGCCACTTGGCCAGTTTGTCATACAACGGGCGGCACTGATCCAGCAAAGCACGATATTGCTCCGGCACTGTCTCGGTTGACTGCACATCGCGGTCAAAGCCGGTGCTCTTTTCGACCGTCGCGTACCAATGCTTGGCCCAGATGCCATCAGATGCGCGCTGTCCAGCGGGCCAGCGCAGCATGCGATCAGTGAACGGCACGGCGAATGCAGCACATAGGGCCTCAAGCGTTCGCGTGGGGTTTTTGAGCACATCTGCCGCATCGACGACGGGAGGTCGCCCGCCGAGTTCATCGCACATGCGATGGAAAATCTCCACCTGCTGCGGCAGGCCGGTATCGCGCAGCGTCGCATTGGGCATGACCTTGACAAGCGAGACGACGACTCGTTCGGGATCGCGAATCAGGAACCCATGCCTCATCGCACTCATCCAACTGTGGTCGGTGATCTCATCGAGAAGGTGATGGGCCATGTGCTTCTGATACCAGATCGGCTGGCCATCCGGGATTGGGCCTGTCAGATGCGCGGTGACCCTTCGCCAATCGTGTTCGTGGTGAGAGAGAATCTCATCGCGACCGGGGTGATCGACATCCGGCCTCGCCTTGAGATAGTGCGAATACAGAGGTTCGTCGCTGACTGCGCAATCACCCCGATTCTCCCAACTGCGCATCATCGCGGTAGAGATATTGCGGGGTCCGGACCACATGGCGATGCGAACGGGGTGAATCGGAACCGGATCCATGCGGTCAATGTATCCGAGAGTTGCAGAGTCTGCGGAGAAGGTGAATGCTCCGGATGAGCGGGCTGCGCCGGGTTGTGTGAGGTCCGATAGGAGTAGATTACTCAGTTGCCTCGCACGCGATGATGCGACGATCCGATGCAGACTCTGATGAATGCACTGGTGAAATCCGGGCCATTGCTGGTACTTGGCGCGCTCTGCCTGACCGCGGTCACGCCGTTTGCCGCCCATCGCACGGTTTCCGCATTTCTTTTCCAATCCAGGACCAGCGGTTGGGATTCGATCACCGCGACATACGTCATTCCGACGCCGGGGCAGCCGCGGCAAGCACCCAAGCCGACTAGTTCCATCCTGCCGCCACCAGGTTCTCGCTTGAAACCAACTCCGCCGGTGATCAAGGCGGCAGCGGCGGAGCCGACAACCCCCTATTACACCTTCACGATTGGCGATCAGATCTACATCGGGCAACGCTTCGACTCCCTGCATGCCATGCTGACCGATTCGGAGATCGGGTTTACCAAGGGACGCGTGAGCGAAAGCCCGGTCGTGGTGTACTACGACCACCGGGATCCCAACCAGACTGTGATCCGTGCGGGAGCGACGTTCAACGACTTGTGGCCGGCTCTGATCTCCTGCTTCATCCTGCCTCTGCTCACCGCCTTCTCGTGGCAGCAGATCTGGATTCTCAAGCGGTATGAGGGAGGCCCGATGGCGGGCCTGCCGCGATTCCGGCTCCGTTCTTCCGCCCTGGATCGCTCCGATCAGCGCATCGCGGCGTGATGGACCGTCGATACACTGAGACATCGCGATACCACCCGAACAACTCGGCTCTCCTGTGCAGGTCGTTACCCGCGGCAAGGCGCGACTTCTGCGATGTGCCGTGGAGTGGATGTGCATCGCCATCGCGGGCATGGGCGGGTTTGTGTTGCCGATTCTGTTCTGGCCACCGGCAAAGACCTACGACGCCCCACTCTTTCCACTTGTGCGCACCGCAGTCGAGACTCTCAACCCGGCCTCTTTTGCGGCGATTTTTGTGGTGGGGTGCGTGGCGGGGTTCTGCTGCCGCCTGCCGGTGAAGGTGATTGGCCTGGCGGCGATGACTCTCTTTCCTCTCGCGGCGTTCGCCGAGATCGCCAAAGATGGCACCAGCCACAACCTGATTCCCTTTGAAATTGTGGCGTACGCGCTCTACTCGATCGTGCCCTTTTTCGGCGGTCTTCTAGGCCGCGGCGTGCGGCGGTTGACGCCACTGGGCAAGTGATGGCACTATGCCAAGTGGCACTCGGTCGCGTACCCTTCCCACATGGCGTACTACACCAAGCTCGGACTCATTCCCCGCAAGCGTCACGTGCAATTCCGCCGCCCCGATGGCGCGCTCTACTCCGAAGAACTTTTCGGCACCGAAGGTTTCTCCGGCCCCTCATCCACCATGTATCACATCCACCCGCCGACCCAAGTCAGCGGCTGGAAAACCCTCTACTCCACCAAGCAGACATACCTCGAACAGGATGTCATGCGCATGCGGCACGTGAAGTCTGCTCCGATGAAGCCGCGCGGCGACAGCGTCACCGGCCGCGTTGTTCTCTTTGGAAACAGCGATTGCGAAATGGCTGTGTGCAACCCGGCCGAGCAGATGCCCTACCACTTCAAAAACGGCCAGGGGGATGAGTGCTTCTTCATCCACTTTGGCTCCGGCACCGTCTACACCATGATGGGCACGTTGAAGTTTGGTCCCAAGGACTACGTCGTCATCCCTAAGGGCGTCATCTACCGCTTCGAATGGAACAAGCGCGTGCCAAGCCCCGATGGCACACACGCAGATCGCGGCCCCTCCGCTGCCGACATGCCCCTGGGCAAGTTCCTCCTCATCGAAACCACCAACGGCAGTCACATCGGCCCGCCGCCACGCTACGTGAGTAAGGCCACCGGCCAGTTCCTCGAGCACTCGCCATACTGCGAGCGCGATCTGAAACTGCCGGAAATGCCCATGACCTTTGATGAGAAGGGCGATTTCGAAGTGCGCATCAAGGCCCGCGATTGCGTGCACTCCTACATCTACCACTACCACCCTCTCGATATCGTCGGTTGGGATGGCTGCTACTACCCCTACATCTTCAACATCGATGACTTCGCACCGATCACCGGCAAGCTACACATGCCCCCGCCGATTCACCAGACCTTCGAAGCCCACAACTTCGTCATCTGCTCCTTCTGCCCGCGCATGCTCGATTACCACCCGCAAGCCATCAAGGTCCCCTACAACCACTCCAATCTCGACAGCGATGAAGTCCTCTACTACGTCGAAGGCAATTTCGGCAGCCGCAAGGGAATCGAAGTTGGCTCCCTCACCTCTCATCCCCAAGGCATTCCGCACGGACCGCACCCAGGCACCATCGAAGCCACCCTCACCGCCACCCACACCGCCGAACTCGCAGTCATGTGCGACACCTTCCGGCCACTTCACCCAACCCAGGCTGCGCTGGATCTGGATGATCCCAAGTATCCGGCGAGTTGGCAGGGTGAACACTTCCCCGGACTCGCCAGTGGCAAGGTTCATCTCAACGGTGCCACCGTGCCCCCGGTATCCGCGGCAAACTTCCCCAACGAAGTGCACCCCGTGGATGTCATCCGCGCCGATGTGGCCCAGACCATCCTCCCCGCACCGGGACGAAATGGCTCCAACGGCTCACATCCCGCGGCTTCCCCATCGGGCACCGCAAACGTGTGGGCACCGTAATGTCGTGCGTCAGTCTACAACAGCAGGCTGCGCTCCAGCGAGCTAACTTACATCAATTGTAGCCGTGTCTCATTCGAGCAGAATTGGGTATTCATTCTGATCCATGACCTTGGCCACTACGCGATTGCCTACTTTCAATAGGCTTGATCGCGGATTGATATCATCGTCTGCGCCGAATTGTCAGCACTGCTCCGGCTACAAAGACAGTTAACGTCGGCCCATTTGGAATCACGGCGACGAAAGCGTGATACGAAGTTGGCGACTCTGGCGGCGATCCCATGCCCGTGATGACTCTTCCATCGGCTGATATTCCAAGGACGAATCCAAGAGTCCAACCTCGCAGATCCAATTGATAGTCATTGATCAGCGTGCTTCGAAGGTCGCGAATTCCATTGGTTGGATCCCATATCCAAGCACGACGCGATCCTTGTGACCCGCCGATCAGCGTTCCGTTTGCGTTTATTGCATACGCACGTGGGCGTTGATCTTCCATCCCAGGCAAATTTGGGAGTGTTCCAAGCGATTCGTAGCCCCCTGCTGATGTCCATCGAAACGCTGTTCCTATTCCGGCCTGTCCATAACTGGCAAGACCGGCGAATGTGCTTCCATCCCCTGAAATAGCCATGAACTCAGACGTGTTGAATCCAGACATAGGAGCAAGGACTTGCATCGATCCCCCAACCTGATAAATAAAGGGGTTCGCGCCATTACTGCCAACGACTGTGTTTCCGTCTCGAGATACATCTAACGCTTGCGTAAGTGACGAACTGGGGGGAGAGATGAATACTGCTCCAGTTTGCTGGGTCCACCGCCATGCTCGACCGGTGGTCGAGTCATTGCCGACAATCACGCTTCCGTTTCCTGACACGCCGGAGGTCTTGATATTGAACCCGCCAGGAGGTGGCGTAATCACCGCCGAGCCCGTAGAGCTATTCCAGCGACGCGCTTGCCCGTTCCCATTGCTGATTACAGTCGTTCCGTCCGCGGATATCTTGACAGCTCCGAAGGAGTCAAAAAGAACCGG
>CAYTYD010000026.1:0-230 GCA_964441555.1 uncultured Phycisphaeraceae bacterium
ATCGACTTCTTCGACTACCTCGACTTCGTCGGCGATTTCGCAGATGGCAAATTCTGGGCCGATTTCAACGACGATGGCATTCTCGATTTCTTCGACTACCTCGACTACGTCTCCGCCTTCGCCAACGGCTGCTGAACTATCGCTTCACCCCTCTGAAGTGTGGTCGCCACTCGGGCGGCCACGCTTCCTTTCGCTTCACACTGTTCCCGAGGAGAGAGGCCCGCAGGCAG
>CAYTYD010000026.1:240-19055 GCA_964441555.1 uncultured Phycisphaeraceae bacterium
TCATGCTTGCGGGTCTTTTCGCTATCATCCCCCCACCTTCCGAATCACACTCACCGCCACATACAACCCACCCACTTCTTCCCTCTCCAGCACCCTCGCCGGATACTTCGCATTCAAGGGCTGCAATCGCAATCGCCCCTCACCCTCAAAATACACACGCTTGAATGTCGTCTCCGCATCCCGCTCCAGTCTCACAAAACAATCACTCCCATCACGCACATCCCGCATCGGGCTGAACACCACCACATCCCCCTCGCGATATTCCGGCATCATCGAGTCCCCCACCACTCTTGCCGCAAACGCATCCACGTCCGTCACATCCGGACACCGCACATATTCATCCGCCACCCGCGCCGGATACCCCAGATCCGTGAACTCTCTCGGATACCCCGCCGCCACCTTATTAATCAGCGGCACATCCCGCGTCGCCACCATCTGCATCGTCCCCTCACCAACCCCCATCTGCTCAATCAATTCCTTCAACTCCCCACTCTTCAGCGCCGCATCCAAACCCTTCATCTTCGCCAGTCGCGCCATCAACTCTTCCCGCGCTCGCGATGCACGCTCCGCCTGTTGCGACATCCGCGCCACCGTCTCCCTCACACGCCCCGGCGTCCTCCCCCACGCCGCGGCATCCGCAAACGTCCCCGCCTGCACACCCAGCGCTCGCTCCAACGCCCCCACAATCTCATCACTCGGTGGCGGCCTCTTCCCACTCTCAAGTTCAGACAAATACGACCGCGCACACCCCACCACTTCCGCCACCTGCGCCAAGGTCATCCCCCGCCGCCGCCGCGCCTCACGCAACAAGTCGCCAAGCCCCCCACCCGGGCCCCCGCCATGGTCACTGTCGGCATGAAAATGTGCACCTGACAACGTAATGTCACCTTCCTGTCGAATATGAGTGCGGATCATGTTAGCACCCGCTTTCTGAGCTTGCAAGCCATGTTTTTACACGAAAAACTCATGGTCTTATAACCAAGGCCAGTGCAATCATCTACGAATGATCCAAACAAAATATTGACGAGCTCGGAACTTTATGGTATAAAGTCGGTATGTTCACAAATCAGTGAACAAGACGGAGGCACACCATGTTCATCCCAGTTTCATCACTCCCAACTCCTCAATCCACACTTCTCATCCCCGCATCCACCGCCAACCGCTTTCCGCGGCTCGCCCAAGCCACCACCCACCCCCTCTCACCCTCCCCCGCTTACACCACCTCCTCACCGCCTCCCACCAGACCACCCACCCCACCACTCTCCCCACCACCCTCCCTTCGACGCACCATCCCCGAATCTCAACGCCAAACTCTCCTCTCCCGCGCTCGCTATCTCCCCGAATCCGATCGCCTCTTCCTCACCCAGCTCCTCGCCGATGGTCGCACCTGCCGCGAGCTCGCAGCCATCGCCCAGCTCAACATCCCCATCACCGGCCCCGCCTCCCGCGCCGATGTCACCCTCACCACCCGTGATGCCCGCAACACCGCGCGCGTCCTGCAACGTCGCTTCCAGCGCCTCGCCACCCGCCTCCTCTCCCCCGGCTTCACCTACCTCCTCACTCATCTCCCCGACATGCCCCCCACTCGCGCGCGCATCTGCTCACTCTACTTCTTCCAAGGCCTCAGCATCCGCGAAATTGCCCGCTCCATGTGCCTCCACTTCACCACTGTCCGACAGATCTGCGATGCCACCGCCGCCAAAGCCGAAGCCCTCGCCTCCTCACCACACCCCCGAAATACCTGACTCCTCCCGTCTCCCCTTTTCTCATTTCAACTTGCCTCTTTCCACTCTGTTTGGAGCTCCCCATGTCCACCCTCTCTCCCCACACCCTCCTCACTCGCGCCGTCTTCGGCCTCTCACGCACAATCACTCGCCCCCTGACCAAACACGCCAGATCCCTCGCTCACGCCCAGTCTCTCCTCACACGCATCGATGCCGCTCGCCCCCTTCGCCCTCACTCCACGCTCATCCTCCTCTCCGGTCCCAGTGGCTGCGGCAAGTCCACACTTCTCCGCGCCCTCCGCACCCATCTCGCCGAACGCTCCCCTCCTCCCATCCTCAATCTCTCTCGCCCACCACACCCGGCGACCACGCCCCGCATCCTCATCGACGACATCGCCCAGCACACACACTTCGCCTGGCACCGCATCGCCCTCGCTCTCTCTCGCATCGGTCTGGCCCAACCTGATCTCTGGCTCACGCATCTCTCGCGACTCAGCGATGGTGAACGCAGCCGCGCCGCCCTTGCCCGTGCCCTCCTCTCCGCACAATCCTCCTCACCTCGCCCCACGCTCCTCGTCGACGAGTTCCTCTCCCTCCTCGATCGCTCCTGCGCCCACTCCACACTCTCCGGCCTCAAACGCCTCCTCTCCGATCATCCCGGCACACTCCTCATCGCCGCCACAGCCCATCACGATCTTGCCACATCACTCGATTCCTCCGCCTCCCTGGTCACTCACCTCGACCAATGCCGCGCCACCGTCCTCTTCCTCACACCACGCTGATCGCCACGGAGTCATCCCATGCCCCTCACCTTCGATCCTCCCCAGATCGCCGACGCCGCACCGCCTGCAACAGCCATCCGCATCATCCGCGGCTGCGCAGCCGACCTCTCCACACTCTCCTCCCATCACTACCGCAACACTTCCCCAGTCGCCGTCGAACACATCCTCTCCGCCGTCGACACCAACACCGGCGAACTCCTGGGCGTTCTCGCCGTCAGCCGCCCACCACTCAATGACTCTTGGCGCACCCGCGCCTGGCCTCATCTCTTCCCCTCTCACCTCACGCGCCATGATCGCGCTCGTCACCTCAACACCCACGTCCGCATCATCTCCCGCGTCATCGTGATCCCGTCGCGTCGCTCCCTCTCCCTCGCTCGCGATCTCGTCTCCACCTACCTCTCGCAACCTCTCACCACCTGCACCGAAGCCCTCGCCGCCATGGGTGACCTCGTTCCCTTCTTCCAGCGCGCTGGCATGCGTGCCATTCCCCTCCCCACTCCACGCCGCGACCTCTTCCTCCTCCGCTCCCTCTCCGCCTCCGGCTTCACACCCCTCGATCTCGCCGGCCTCGATCATCTCTCCTCACCTCTTCCCTCGTCTCTCCATGCCGCGCTCATCTCCTGGGCCCGCGCTCATCGCGCCACCCGTTCTCTCACCAATCCCCTCTCCATCGGACTCAAAGCCGCCAACTCACTCCTCTCCCCACGCAGTGCCTTCGTCTCCCCCTGATCCGCGCGCCTCTTGTTTGCAACGCTGAACCCGCACATTTCAACCTCTCACCAAGGACTCCCACCGTGCCAAACTCCAAACCCATCACCTCCTCATCCGCACCCACCACCCCCGCTCAACTCCATCAGTGGATCAACAAACACTTCTCACTCTCCATTCCTCGCCGCGCCCTCACTCCCGGCCACGCCTCTCCCTTCGACTTCCTCGCTCACACCTTCCTCGCCCCCGCTGGCCACTCCACCCTCACCTCTTCACCCGATTCCGTCCTCTGGGCCGCCCGCGGCACAGGCAAAACCTTCCTCGGCGCACTCCTGGTTCTTCTCGACATGCTCCTGCGCCCCGGCATCAGCGTCCGCATCCTCAGCGGCTCCCTCGCCCAATCCCTGCGCATGTATCAACACTTGAAAGACTTCCTCCGTCGCGCCGAACTCGAATCACACGTCGATGGAAAACTCCGCGCTCACGCCTTCTCACTCTCAAACGGCTCCAACGTCGAGGTCCTCGCTCAATCCGAAACCAGCATCCGCGGCACACGCGTCCAACGCATCATCTGCGACGAAGTCGATCTCTTCACACCCTCACTCTTCGATGCCGCCCAACTCGTCACTCGCTCTGCCACCTGCGATGGCCACCACATTCACGGCTCCGTCGTCTGCCTTAGCACGCTCCATCGCCCCAATGGCGTCATGACTCGCCTCATCGCCGATGCCGCCGGAGGCTCACGTACCCTCTTTAAATGGTCCGTCGTCGATTCCCTCGAACGCTGCCCCTCTTCCCGCGCCTGCACACCCGACACACCAAACCCAACCACCAAAGCCATCCCTCTCCCCGTCCTTGATACACCGCCCGCCGACGCCTGCCCTCTCTACAACGACTGCCAGGGCCGCGCCAAACACATCAGGCCCGCCGACTCTGGCCACTTCTTCATCCAAGACGCCATCACCCTCAAATCCCGCGTCAGCATCGACACATGGAAAGCCGAAATGCTCTGCCAGGGTGTCTCACGCGCCGATGCTGTCTACGAACGCTTCCGCGTCAACACCCACGTCGTCGATCACATCCCCTTCGAATCACACTTCCGCCGCCGCGCAGATTCCTCCCTCTCTCCAGATCGCGCGGCCCACCTCTCCCTCATCTGCGGCTTGGACTTCGGCCTCCGCAATCCCTCCGTCATCCTCTGGGCCATCCTCGATTCCTCACCAGATCACCCCTCCCGCCTCTACATCGTCGATGAACTCCGCACCACTGGCGAAATCACCCAGGTCAACGCCCGCCGCATCGCCGACGGTCGCAGCACCCACACCGCCCTTCTCACTCCCGATCTCTGCTGGCAATCCCCCGCCTTCGTCGCCATCGATCCTTCCGGACAATCCAAACACTCCTCCAGCGCACACTCCGATGCCGATCATCTCCGCCGCGCCACCCTCACTCCCATCCCCGCAGACAACACCCTCTCTCGCGGCATCAACTCCGTCCGCGCCCTCATTTCCCCCGCCTCCGGGCCTCCCCGCCTCTTCATCCATTCCCGCTGCACCACGCTCATCAACGACATCCTCACCTATCGCTACAACCCCGACCAACCCCACAGCGACACCCCCGCCAAAGACGGTCCCGATCACGCCTGCGATGCCCTGCGCTATCTGGTCATGGCCCTCAACCGCAACCCACTCACCAGCCAAAGGAGCAGTTATGTCCTCATGTGATCTCCTTTTCCCCTGTACCATCGCACCATGTCCTCTCCGGCCGCAACTCGCGCCATCCACCAGGCCACCGACCTTCTCAACGCGTCGCAATACGCCCGCGCGGTCGAGTTCCTCACCGCCGCACTCCGCCGCGATCCTCGCGATCCTCACCTTCATCATCTCCTCGGTGCTGCCCTTATCCAGACCGGCGACGGCCAGCGCGCCCTCTTTCACCTCCAATCCGCTCATGCCGCCCTTGGCGATGACCCACGCACCCTCATGCAGTTGGGCATGGCCCATCAACTACTCCGCAAGTTCGATCTCGCCGGACAGTTCTTCCAGCGTGCTCATCGCGCCGACCCTTCCAACTTTGCCAGCGCCCTCAATTACGCCATCTTCCTGTATCGCGAGGGTGATCTCGTCGCCGCCGATTCCATCGCCCGCCACGCCCAATCCCTCCAACCCGATCGCGCCGAAGGCCCCCTCCTCCTGGGCAGCATCACCATGGATGCCGGCGATGCCGACACCGCCCTCACCATCCTCCGCGCTGCCCTCGCTCGTCATCCTCACCGCGAAGATCTCGCCGCCACCCTCATCACCGCCGGAAACTACGCCAGCAACACCACCGGGCAGGAACTCTGCGCCGATCACCGCAACTACGTCTCACTCATTCCCCACGGCCCCGTCCGCTCCGCCTCATCACTCATCCGCAATCCCGATCCCCATCGCCCCCTCACCATCGCCTACATCTCTCAGGACCTCCGCAATCGCAGCGTCGGACACTTTGCCGAACCTCTCTTCACTCACCACGATCGCAATCACTTTCGCATACACGCCCTCAACCTCTGCGATGCCCCCGACGAACACTCCGCACTGTTGCGCTCTCATTGCGTCGGTTGGCACGATGTGCACAACCTCAGTCACGATCGCATCGTCTCACTCGCCGATTCCCTCCATCTTGACATCCTCATCGATCTCGCCGGCCACACCGGCGGCTCATGCATTCCGCCCCTCCTCCGCCGCCTCGCCCCCATCCAGATCACCTATTGCGGCTATCCCAACACCACCGGCCTCCCCTCCATGGATTACCGCATCGTCGATCCCCTCACCGATCCCCCCGGCAGCGAATCGCACGCCACCGAAACCCTCCTCCGCCTCAACCGCTTCTTCCTCTGCTACTCACCACCCTCCCACGCTGCCCCCGTTCCCCGCGCACACACAGCCCCAGACGCACCCATCACCTTCGGTTCCTTTAACACCAATTCCAAGATCGGTGATCACGTCCTCCGCTCTTGGGCCACGCTCCTCCAGCGCGTCCCAAACTCGCGGCTGGTCATCAAAAACAAAGCCCTCGGCAATCCCGACACCATCACCCATGTCCGCACCCGCGGTGCCCGCGCTGGCATGCCCATTGATCGCCTCGAACTTCGAGGCGAAACCGCCTCTCTCCGCGATCACCTTCTGTCTTACGCAGATATCGACATCGCCCTCGATCCCTTCCCCTACAACGGCACCACCACCACCGCCGAAGCCCTCGTCAGTGGTGTTCCCGTCGTCACCTTCATCGGCGACCGTCATGTCAGCCGCGTCGGCCACTCCATGCTCACCTACGCCGGCTTCCCAGAGCTCGTCGCGCCAAATCATGATCGCTATCTCGATCTTGCCGCATCCCTCGCCCACGATCGCGCTGCCCTGGCAAATTATCACACCACCACCCGCGATCGCTTCCTCGCCTCACCCGTCTGCGATCAACAGGGGTTCGTCCGCGAATTCGAATCCGCTCTCCGCCACGCCTGGGTCACCATCTGCGGCAAGTCCATCTGAATCTCATGCAACCCACACCCCCCAATATCAACGCTTTCCTCTCCGACGCTTCCCGCGCCCTCTCTTCCTCCAATCTCGGCCACGCCGATGCTCTCCTTCGCGGCATGATTCAACTCGGCCACCCGCACCCCGAAGCGTGGAATCAACTCGCACTCCTCGCCCGCATCGTCAAAGAAGACCACACCGCCGCGCGCTTCGCACAGTTTGCCTTGCAGATGAATCCCAATCACGCGCAGGCCAAAAACACACTCGCCGCGACCAAGACCGCCTCCCCATCCCTCGATGCCCGCTCGTCGCCAGCAAATCGCTTCCTCCTCATCCGCAGTTGGAACGCTGGCTTCTGGTCCGATGTCGATCATGTCCTGGGTTGTCTCCTCCTCGCCTCACTCACCAATCGCACGCCCATCATCCACTGGGGCCCCGATTCCCGTTACGGTGGCACCGAAGACGCCAGCGCTTGGCCACACTACTTCCAATCCCTCTCACCCCTCACCGTCCACGACATTGCCAAATCAGATCTCTCCTGCTTCCCGCCCAAGTGGAATCACACCAACCTCAGTGGCCCTTCCATCAATCGCTTCACCGGCCCCCACTCGCGCACTTGCTGGCTCACCCTCCTCAATCGTCCCGAACCCATCGTCGTCGCCGATTACTTCACGCCCCTCCCCGGTGTCTTCTTCTACCTGCGTCCCGATCATCCCCACTTCAATCTCAACCCTGATGCTGTCTACCGCCAACTCCTCTCCGATGTCGCGCGTCCCCTGGCAGCCCACATCTCCGCCGCGAACACATTTGCACAAGAGAATTTCAACAATCGCCCCGTCCTCGCCGCTCACATCCGCGGCACCGACAAGATCGAGGAAGACCCCGCAGCTCGGGAATTGAATCAGCATCTTGGCTCCTTCGCGGCACAGATGCTCAACACTGGTCGCGCCAAGTCCATCTACCTCATGACAGACTCCGCATCCATACAGGCACATTGGCGCACTCACTTCGGCAACCGCCTGATCACCACCCCCTCCACAGTCATTGACGGCGCTGCGGGCCTTCACTTTGTCCAAGGACTCGATCCCGTGAAACTCGGCCGCGAAATCCTCATCGATTCTCTCATCGCCACGCATGCCGATGTGCTGACCGGCCTTGGCTCCAGCAATGTGCCCCGCATGATCAAGTATCTCAAGCCCTGGCCTGCCGGAACCATCCAGTTGGCCGGACCCGACGTCATGTCCATGCCCAACTTCACTCTCTTTGATCCCCGCGCCACATTCGGCGACCGCAACTGAAAAAGAAAAACCCCTCGCCGAAGCGAGGGGTTGAAGAAGTTCAGAATCCCAACAATCACTCAGCGCTGCGCCGGAGCTTCCGTGGTCTGGCCAAAGAAGAATCCGCCGCCAAAGCCGCCCATCCCGCCACTGTTATAGATGTACTGGGCATCCAGCGCCTTGCCGATCCGCACCTTCGCCTCCGACAGATGCGCGAAGGTGTAGGGATCAAGCGAACCCTTCTGATCCGCCTTGTCACCCACCAGCTTGCCCAGCTTGCGATCAATCTCGCGCAGCTTGGCCATCGCCAGATTGCTGATCGGCTTGTACGCCTCACCGCTTCCCGCGCCCGGCAGAGTCAGATCGATCAATCGCTCGATCGTCTCACGCTGCAGGTTGCGCCGCAGCGAACTGATCCACGGCTTCCGCGCGCTGAACTCGCCACTCGGCGAGCCGTCCAGCTCGCTGAAGACCGCGCCCGTCACCGTGTCCATCAACTCAGGCAGAGTCAACGTGTCCGCAGTGCCCGCAAGGCGATACTCATTATCAAGCACGCGCCGCAGCGTCGTCGGATTCATGAGCATGGTGAGGGTGCTGCTCTGAATGCCCATGATGCGATCGTGGATCGGGAAGGTGGCTTCCTGCATGCCTTCGCTCGCGCCGCCAGCATCCAGCCACTTATCCACCGTCATCTTCTCCAAGAGGGCGGGGGTGAGGCCGAAGGATTCATCGCGGAAGGAGTTATCGATGCACCACTTCAGGGCAGCGCGCTGCTGCTCAACCGGAACCACCTCGATGGGGTTGCGGGCGTTGGGATCGCCCTTGCGATCACGATTCACAAACGCGCCGCCGACCCAGGCGCTCATCATGTTCACGCCGCGCGTCTGCATGCCGAGTGTGACCATGTAGCCGCGGCGGACCTTGGCCCATGACTCCCCATCCTTCACGAACTTGTCCAGCAAGCGACTGCGGTGATACTCGGCGAGCTTCACCTGGCTCTTGGCGTAATCGAGGGGGTTCTTGCTGAAGTCATAGCGGCGTGCCAACGGATCAGGCCCGCCGGTGTCTTCGTCGGTCGCGTAAACCAACTCGGGCTCGGCAACGCGCTTGAGGACTTCCTTGGTGTCGCCATTGGTGTAGCCGTACTCGATCGCCCAGTAGTCGTAGGGTCCGATGACCGTCGGGCCGTAATCGCCCTGCATGGGGCCATCGCCCATGTTGATGTTGATGGGGGTGTAGTCCATCACGCTGCCGCACATGCTCTTGACACCCTTGACCTTGGAGGAGTTGATTTCTTCGAGGGTGTAGAGAGAGGAGGCCTTGAAGTTGTGGCGGAGGCCGAGGGTGTGGCCGACTTCGTGCATCGTCAGATCAGCCAGCAGTGGTCCGATGAACCACTCGGGGATGCCGTCGAGGGTGTCGTAGGGCTTGGCGTCCTTCTTCTTGTCGTCCTTCTTCTCATCCTTCTTGGCGTCCTTGTCGCCTTCCTTGGGTTCATCATCAATCTTCTGCGCGACCTCTTCGGGAAGCTTGGCGCGAATCGCCTTGAGCCCGCCCTGCTCGCGGATCTGCTTCTCCACGATGGGACGCACTTCCGGAGGCAGCGAATCCAGCACCTTGCGCAGGTCGGCTTCATCTCCGTCGGTCACCGCCTGCTGCGCGATGGCATCGATCGAGTCTGCCATTTCCAAGTACATGCGCATCATGGAAAGATCAAAGCCCTTGCCACGTGCGGCCATGCACAGGCCGTTGCGCTGGCTCTGGCGACCAACCAATCCGTCGTACTCGGTACGGCCGAACATATTGGATTGAGGAGCCGTCGTCGCTGCGGCGATCGCGTGTCCGCCGTAGGGCTGCACGCCGCGCTGCATGCGCTGCGCGATGATCATGTTGCGCTCTTCGGGCGCTGCGAGGCGGACGCGCGGGTCCCACTGCGGACGCGTCTCGAGCCAGGTCAGAGTCTCGGGAGAGAATCCTTCCATCGCCATCTCAGGAAGAACCTGATTCCAATTCACCCAGAAGTGACGAATCCAGCCGTCGGTGAGGATCACATCGGCATCGAGAATTTCGCCGGTGTTGGGATTCACGCGGCTGGGCCCGATGGCGGTGCCGATGTCGTTCGAGAGCCAGCGGACGAAGTTGTAGCGAACGTCCTCGGGATCCTTTTCCATGTGGGCGCCGGTCTCGGCATCCTGCTGGTAGCACTCGACCGCATCCTTGATGCCGATCTTCTCAAAGGCCTTGTTCCATTCGATCACGCCGTTCTTGATCCAGCGGCGGTAACGGACCGGCACCGTGCTCTCGATGTAAAAGACGATGGGTTCCTTCGGTGGGCTGAGCTTGAGGGAGGGCTCGCGCTTTTCCAGGTGCCAGCGGTTGATGTAGCGGACCCACTTATCAGCATCGCTGAACTTGCCCAGATCGCGATAGACGGTGGTGAAGTAGCCGACGCGCTCATCAGCAACCCGCGGCTTGTACGCGGGATTCTCGCGGAGCATGCTGATGGAGTAGTGCAGCGTCTGCAAGCGACCGCCCGCGGTGGGGAGTTCGTAGCCGATTTCGATGTTCTGCGGGAAGGCCTTGGCACGCTTGATGGTGGCAAGGGCAGCGTTGCCGTTGTAGCGGCCGCCAAAGAAGGTGCCAGCGCGGCCGACGAGGAGGCCCTTCATATCAATGACGGGGTTGCCACTGGGGCCCATGGCGAGGATCGGGACATCGAGGATGACGCGATCGGTGAAGAGGCGCTTGACGCTGGCCTTGGATTCCTGATCGCCGGTGGACTTGGTCTCGACTTCGGGCTCGATGAGGACCATGCGGTTATCGACGCGGCGCCAATAGACGTACATGTCACCGGCCTGGAGGCCGGCGTAGGTCTCGCCGCTGGCGACGGTGAGGGCGATGAACATGCGCTGGGATTCCCAGCCGCGGGGAAGCTCGGCGAGCATGCCGCCGTCTTTGGCTTTGGTCCAGAGGTTGAAGTAGGACTGGCCATCGGCGCTGGAGACGACTTTCTCATACCCCTTGGAGACATCAGCGAAGGGGCGGAGGCCATCATCTTCTTTGGCTGGGCTGCCGGGTGCGCCGCCAGCAAGGAGGCCGCGGATCTGATCCATGACGTCAGCGCGGGTAGGGTCGATGGTGTTGTTGGGATTCTGAGGCTGATTTGGCGAGTTGGGGTAGTCACCAGGATTGCGGGGCTGATCGGGGGACAGCCGCGAATTCGTGGGGTCAGCGAGTGTGAGGGATGGGAGGGTGATGGCCAAGCCGCTGATAGCGACGAGTGCCCAGCAGAGGGCATGAGAGGTACGCATGTCCGAACTCCTTTTCCGCGCGTATTCCAAAGGCAAGACGAGTGAGAAGTCTATCGGGTTTTGGGAGGTGGCGGCGTGGATTTGCGGGGGGTAGAACGCCGATTTTGCCAAAAGCCCGGCAGCGGTGCGGACCCGGCGGAGGGCAAGATGTCACTGACCGGCGAGGTCGCGATCGAACGAATCTGCATGGGCCTATGGATTGACGCGGACCAAGTTGAGGTTGACAGACCCAACACTGGGCGAAAGGGCGGTGGATTTTCCTCGCATTATCCGCAGTCAAGATGTTAAAGTGAGACTCTGTTCAAGCGTCGCAAACAGACCAACGCTGTTCCGTCAACGAGTGACCCAGGAGAGAGAAATGTCTGGCAAGTCCGTCATCAGCGTCGCCGCGTTCGCCGCCACCACAACTTTTGCCAACTGCGCCCTCGCACAGTGGACGGTCTCATACTTGCACCCGGCGGAACCTGGTCCTTCCTACGCCAATTCCGTCTTTGGCACTCAGCAGGGTGGTCAGATCAGCCCGGGGGGCTTTTTCCCTCGTGCCAGCATCTGGAACAGCTCCGCCGCGACGTATGCCGATCTGCATCCGGCGGGTGCTCGCGACTCGCTGATCGTGAGCACGAATGGCTCGCAGCAGGCGGGCTTCGCGTTTTTCGAGAGCGACCAGATCACTCGGGCGTCGCTGTGGAGCGGGACCGCCGCATCGTGGACCAGCCTGCACCCGACCGGATCGACCGAGTCGTACGCGCGGGGGATCGCCGGTTCGCAGCAAGCCGGGTATGCCGACTTTGGAACAATCCGGCACGCTGGCATGTGGACCGGCACGGCCAGCTCGTGGGTCGACCTGCACCCAGCGAACGCCAGCCTCTCCGATGCGAACGCGACTTCCGGCACACAGCAGGTTGGATTCGCCACGATCAGCGACGTCATGCGGGCGAGTCTCTGGAACGGCAGCGCCGCTTCACGAGTGGATCTTCACCCTGCGGGATCAGACGCCTCCTCGGCGTTGGCGATCAGCGGCGGCATGCAGGCCGGATGGGCGATCATCGGCGGCGAGTCGCACGCTGGCACGTGGACCGGCTCGGCCAGTTCATGGGTTGACCTTCACCCCGCCGGAGCAACGTGGTCATTCGTCACCGGCGCATGGGGCATGCAGCAGGTCGGAGCAGCGATCATCGATGGGAATTTCCAAGCCAGCTATTGGAATGGCTCGGCCGCGTCGTGGGTGAATCTCTCAACGTTCCTCTCCGGCTCGTGGCGAGATACGTACGCGCAGGGCATTTGGAGCGATGGCACCACCACCCGAATCGCCGGGTATGGCTTCAACCTCGACAACGGTCGCTACGAAGCGCTGCTGTGGACCGCGCCGAACTCCGGCTCGTGCGCTGCGGACTTCAACGGCGACACCATCGTTGACTTGTTTGATTACCTTGATTTTGTGAGCGTATTTGCCAGTAATGACCCCAGTGCTGATTTCAACGGCGACGCCATTATCGATTTCTTTGACTACCTCGATTTTGTCAACGCCTTCAGTCTTGGCTGCTGATAAGTGATGGCCGCAGGAGAGCGAAATGGGTTTGAAGTCTGTGCTGAGCGCGGCTGTCACAGTCGTCGTCACAACCCTTGCGATGAGCGCTCAAGCGCTGGGGAATGTCACCCTCCGCAGTTTCACCGGATCGACAGCGTCGCACGCTCAAGTCGCCGCCGCGCTCTCTCAGAACGACTGCCATGCAATCGCGCACTTTGCCACGGGCAAGTCTCCAAGCCGTGAGATTTGGGTCGCCACTTACGGCTCCGATACCACCGGCAACGGCTCCGCGACGAATCCCTACGCCACGATCCGCCACGCCGCGCTTCGCGCCGCGCCTGGCGATGCGGTCCGCATCCGCGCCGGAACCTACCAGGGCGGCAGCTTCATCAGCGACCTCAGGGGCGACACCGACAAGCCCATCTGGATCGGCGGTGCTCCAGGCGAGGCCCGCCCCGTCATCGAGGGCGGCGGCGAAGGGTTTCACTTCGTCCGCGCCCGCGCGCTTGTCGTGCACGATCTTGAGGTCAGAAACTCGCGCAACAACGGCATCAATTGTGATGATGGCGGCGACTACGCCAATCCCGAGGCCTCCCGCTTCATCGTCTTTGAGAATCTCTTCATCCACGATATTGGCGGCACGGGGAACCAGGACGGTCTCAAGATTTCCGGCATCAACGACTTCTGGGTCCTTGGCTGCGAGATCGCCCGCGCTGGCGGCTCGGGCTCCGGATCCGGCGTGGACATGGTCGGCTGCCACCGCGGCGTCATCGCCTGTTCATTCTTCCACGAACTCTCGGCCAATGCCGTTCAAGCCAAGGGTGGCACAGAGGATGTCGAGATTCGCTGGTGCCGCATGGTTGAGTGTGGCCACCGAGCCGTCAACATTGGAGGTTCGACGGGCTTGCAGTTCTTCCGACCGCCTCTGACCCGGGAATCGCCCAATGCCGAGGCGCGCGGGATCCGTGTGCTGGCAAATGAGATCATCGGTTCGCAGTGCGCTGTGGCCTTTGTTGGCTGCGTGAACTCGGTCGTGGCACACAACACGATCATCACGCCGCACAACTGGATCTTGCGCATCCTCCAGGAGACTGCAAGCACCGAGGGATACGAATTCCTGCCCTGCGGCAACAACCGCATCGAGAGCAACCTCTTCTATTTCGATCGCTCCGACCTCTCGACTTTCGTGAACATCGGATCGGGCACCGCGCTCGAGACCTTCGTGTTCTCTCACAACCTCTGGTACGCGTGGGATGATCCTTCCCGCTCCCGGCCGAGCCTGCCCATCAAAGAATCAGCCGGCGTGTACAACAAAGACCCCGTGTTCTCCGATCCTGGTGCCGGGGACTTCTCGATCCCGACTGAAAGTCCCGCCGTAGGCGCCGGGCGCAACCCTTCGCCTGTGCCACACGACATGCGCGGCTGGTGCTTTGCCGATCCTCCGAGCATCGGAGCGCACGAGGGAAAGGTGTCCCGCCGACTCGACTGCAACGGCGACGGCCGGCTGAACATTCACGATGTCAATTGTTTCCGGGGTGAGTGGCAGAGCCGGACCAACCACGGCGATTACAACGGCGACACTGTAATCGACCTTTTTGATTATCTCGATTTTGTCGCGAGCTTCAACGCGGGTTGCTGATCGTGAAGGTGTGCGCTGAACGTGCTCAATCTTGATTTGACCGGTGCCTGCCGCGTGTTTCGCATCGCGTGCGTCCGTGGCTACAGCCCACGGTCCCTCCGGGACCGGGACGCACGAATCCGAAGACATCAGACGCGAAGCGTGAAATTCACCCTTTCATCACCGGCAGCATCTGCCGCAGGGCGGGGTAGCGGAGGAAGAGGCCGCCCCAGAGGAAGACACCGACGGCGGTTTGGGCGATGAAGGGTTCTTCGATGCGGACGTGGGTGGCGATGGCTCCGCCCATGTAGCCGGTGAGAAGGATCGCACCGAGGATCGCGGTGCGGGGAATCAGATAGAGGATGACGCAGGTGAGTTCGAGGATTCCCAGTGGCAGGGCAAGTTTGGCGGGCCAGCCGACGCGGGTGAACCCTTCGAGCTCGGGGCCGGTGGCGATGAGCTTCATGATGCCGCTGAAGATGAGGAGGCCGCAAGGGAGGATGGAGAGAATCCATCCGGCGATGCGGGCGTGTTTGGATGGGGCGTGGCTGGAGAGTTGGGGTGATGAGGTGATGGACATGGGGGGCTCCTGAGCAGGAACCTTAGCCGATTGTTCAAACGCGACATAGCCGTTCTTATGAAACGCGTCAAAGACCTTGCAAGCTGCTTGTTCAACTTCGCGCCAGCGAGGATGCTTCAAGCAGAAGCCGACAAAGTCCCGGCCACGAAGTAGCCCGCTGTCTTTGACGACTACTTCGAACACCTGGCCAAGGTCGCACACGAATTGCGCTTCCTCCCGTGTGTAGTACACGACCCCCACTCCATCTAACGGGTTTGTGAAATAGTTACCTTCTATCAGTTCGCTTACCGCAAAGTGCAGATTGTGGGCTGCCCAACCCTCATAACGATCAACTACCTCGCTCTCTGCAATAGTTCGGACGAGCAGAATGCTCTCAACACCATCAAAGATCATCTGTCGCATGTCGGGGTACTTGAGTGGTGTGTGCATGCGTCATCATTCGCTCGGCATTTGTGTGAATCGACGAACAGGGGCGTGGCAAAGAGGCCTGCCGACGACTTACAAAAGCAACACGCGCTGCTCAAGCCGCGGCGGCAACGCCGCTGAATCGGCGTGTTTCTGAGTGTGCGGTCTGCGCAGTATCATCGCGGGCATGGCCGTATTCATGTCAGGCAGACAACGCACCTTTATCAGGAACCCGGAGGATTGGGCGTGGCCCGTACTCGCCTTTGTCGACGAGAAGCACGTATATGTCGCCATTGATCAGAAGGCGATGGCGCGGCACGGAGTCTATTCGAAGCGACTTCTGGTGGGATTTGCGGCGATATGGGCAAGCATCTTTACGGTGGTGATAGCAACTTCTCTGCCGATGGAATGGCGACCCTCGACTTTTATGCTGATCAAGTTGGCGGTCGGTGTGCCGCTGGGCTTCCTGGTCTTGCTGTTTGTGCTGAGCAAAGTGAAACCGAAGTTCATGGAATTGCCGACGGTTCCTCATACGGCGGCGGACTTGCCTCTGTTTTTTATCGATTCGGAAAAGGGATATGCCGGAGATGTTGATCATTGCTTTGCAATTCAGGAGATTGAATCCATCGGTACTCGCGTGGCGGAGGATGCTGCGTATGAACTCTTGTGTATTGCAGTGAAACTGCGTCATGGGACGACGCACCTGTATGCACCAGTGCATAGTCATGGATTCGATGTCGACAAGGCCGCGGCACAGGCGGAGGTGATTCGCAGGCGCTTTGTGCCCCCCGACACCCCACTACCACGTCCGACAGATGCAGAGTTTGAGATGCCGCGGATGGGGACTTGAGGCCGATTCTCCCCGGTTTGAGTCACCAAACACTTATCCACCGAGTGGGTAGGGCAGTTGACGGCATGAGGGATTTCCGCCATGCTGTGCGGATGATCTCACTCACCTCGTTGTGGCTGCCCATTCTCGTGAGCACGGTGTTTTGTTTCATCGCCAGTTCGATCATCTGGATGGCATCGCCTTTACACAAGAACGATTACAAGAATCCTGGAGAGCATGAAGGCCCGATGCTCGACTACTTGCGCAAAGCAGGGTTTGGCGTGGGCATGTACGTATTTCCCTGGTGCACCCATGGCAGCAAGCCCACCCCGGAGATGCTGGAGAAAATGAAGCATGGGCCGTGGGCCACGCTGACCGTGATCCAAGGGCCGCCGAGCATGGCCAAGCCATTGATTCTGTGGTTTTTCCACTTGCTGCTGATCGGCTCGCTGGTGGGATACATCGCCAGCGCCGGTGGCTTGGGCGCGGGCGCCAGCTATCTGAAGGTTTTCCAATTGGTGGGCACCGGCGCATTCCTGGTGCACGTGGTCGGCACTTTCCCCGCATTCATCTGGATGGGCCAGCCGTGGAGCACGCTCCCCGGCCGCATCGTCGATGGACTCATCTACACCGGAATCACGGCAGGCACCTTTGGCTGGCTGTGGCCAAAGGCGACGTTGATCAATCCGGCGGGTTGAGAGGGGCGTAAGTAAAGAAAAGTTGACTAGTGACCGATACTAGTAAAGAATACTTTACTAGCAAAGCTGCTAGGAAAGAGATCTTTACTTATGAATCGTCTTCAGACTGGATATTATAGGACTTCTAGAGTCGGTGGCGAGGAGGTTCGTGCCTTTGTGCCCCTAGGGCTGCCGCCACGTGAGCCGTCACTGGTGCTGGATGGGGGGTTGCTGGGTCTGCACGCCAAGGCGGTGGAGGCGATTGGGAGATTGCGAGTGGCGGCGGCGATGGTGCCGAGTGCATCATGGTTTCTGTATGGCTTTGTGCGCAAAGAGGCAGTGATCACCTCAGAGATTGAAGGGACACAGGCGACGCTGCAGGATGTTGTGACGTTTGAGGCGACGCGGCAATCGGCGAGCATTGAAGACGTGCACGAGGTGTGCAACTACGTTGATGCGCTGACCTATGCGCGAGCGGAAATGGCCAAGCCGGATGGGTTGCCACTGAGCATGCGCTTGCTGTGTGGCGCGCACAGACATCTGATGCGGGGCGTGCGGGGCGAGGGGAAAGAGCCGGGAGAGATTCGCCGCAGCCAGAACTGGATCGGTGGGTCGCGTCCGGGGAATGCCCGCTTTGTGCCACCTCCAGCGGAGGAAGTAGCCGGGTTGCTGGGTGATCTGGAGAAGTGGATTCATACGACGGATGAACTGCCGCCATTGGTGCGGGCGGGATTGGCACACGTGCAGTTTGAGACGATTCACCCGTTTTTGGATGGAAATGGGAGAATCGGGAGGTTGTTGATCGCCCTGCTGCTGGAGCATTGGGGCGTGATCAATGAGCCATTGCTGTATATGAGCGTGTCGTTGAAACGCCGGCAGCAGGAGTATTACGCGCGATTGAGCGCGGTGCGCGAGGAAGGAGATTGGGAGGGGTGGACCGCGTTCTTTCTGGAGTGCGCGCACGACGCGGCGGAGGATGGTGTGAGGGCATCGGGAGAGATCTTCGCAATCTTGGCCGCCGATCGCAGCAAGGTGTTGATGCACAGCGCGACCACCGTGCCGAGCTTGAGATTGCTCGAGATGCTGCCGCTGTCGCCGGTGGTGACCTTGGCAGGAGTGGTTGAGAAACTGGACGTGAGCAAGCCCACAGCGATGAAGGCGATTGAAGGATTGGTGCAGTGTGAGGTTTTGGTCGAGACGACCGGCAGGCAACGGGACCGGGCCTGGGCGTATCAGCGGTATCTGGACGCTTTATCGGGGGATTCGGCCCGGTCGAAGTAGAAGAGCACGGAACCACGGGGAAATCGAGCATTTTCCGACCCCTTTCGCAGAAAGGCCCTGAAAAGCAGGGCCTTTTTGCATTTTTCAGATTCACACTTGGCGCGCGAGGCGACTTCGGAGAAAATACCAAACATGGAGCGAACACAGGGTTCGCTTCGTGGTTTCGCAGAGTTGGAGGTCGGTATGACAAAGGCATTTTCTCGGACGTGGATGATGGGCATTGGAGCATTGGTGGCGGCTGTGACTGTGAGCGTGGTGGCACTCATTCCGGGGTGTGTGGATGTGGCGGAATTGAGGGCACAGCGTGCCCAGGGAGAAGATGTAGTTGCCGCGTTGAAATCCCGGGGGGCGGAATACCAATCAACCTTGATTGGGTTGCCGGAATCGGATCCGGTTCGGGTGGAGTTGGAATCTGCGGTGAAGCGGGCGGAATTGGCACGGGATGAGGTGGCTCGTCGCGTCCAATACGCCGCGGCACTCGAAGAGCACGTGCGGCGCGAGGGCGCGGCGGCGGATTCCAAGGGGTCGGGAATGGTGGTTGGTGGAGAGGATGTGTTGGGACAGGATGTGATGGATCTGATTC
>CAYTYD010000027.1:0-18748 GCA_964441555.1 uncultured Phycisphaeraceae bacterium
AAAGTAATCGGCAAACTTCCTGCGATCCTCTTCCGCGGCTGCCGCGCTGGGCATGCCAGGGACAAACTGCGAAGGCGCACTTCCGAAACCATGTGCGGACCCACTTGCAGGCCCATGTGCGGGCAAGATCGCCCGCGCTGCATCCGCCCCCCACATTGGTCTTTGCGCCAGTCCTGACAAGCGTTCCACCATCGACTCAGCCCGCGGCGTCAGATCCTCTTTCGCCAGCGCGGCTCGCACCGCGTGCAACACCGCCTGATGCACCCGCGAACCATCGCGAAAGCGCACTTCCGCTTTCTGCGGATGCACGTTCACATCGACCATCGCCGGGTCCATCTCGATCAAGATCGCCGCCGTCGGATACCGCCCCGGCTCGATCAATCCTCGAAAGGCCTCGGCAATCGCGTGCATGATCGTCCGGTCGCGCACCGGTCGGCCATTGACAAAGATGTGCTGGGCCTTGTTGCTCCCCCGCGCGATCGATGGCTTTCCTACCAATCCGAACATCGTCATGCCGCGACCGGCATCCATTTCATCCGCCGAGCATTCCAAGAGCTCACTTGCCAACTCTTTTCCCAGCACTGCCACCAACCGATCGCGCGGCCCCTGCCCCGGCGGCACATCCAGCGTCACTCTGCCATCATGCTTGAGCGTGAACCCGATCGCCGGGTGGGCCATCGCGGCATTCTCCACCGCTTCCACACACCGCCCATACTCCGTCGGGATCGTTCTTAAGAACTTCCTTCTCGCTGGAGTATTGAAAAACAAGTTGCGCACGGTCACGGTCGTCCCGCGCGATCCTGCCGCGGGCTTCACCTTTCCCAGCACATCCCCTTCACTTTCCAATTCAAACGCCGACTCCTGCATCGGCGTGCGTGAGCGGATACTCATTCGGCTCACGCTCGCGATCGATGCCACCGCCTCACCACGAAAGCCCAGCGTGGGAATCCGCTCCAGCTCCGCCGCGCTCTTCACCTTGCTCGTTGCGTGCGGCGCATACGCCAGAGCCAGATCCTCCGGCTCGATGCCGCAGCCATCATCCGTGATGCGAATCAACTCAATCCCACCCTGCTCCAGTTCAATCTCAATCCGCATCGCCCCGGCATCCACAGAGTTCTCAACCAATTCCTTCACCACGCTCGCCGGACGTTCCACCACCTCGCCCGCCGCGATCTGGCTCGCCACCAAGGGCGACAGCAACGCAATCCGCGCTGGCTTTGGTCCACCACCAACTGGCGCAGCGACCTCCACCGGACGCCGTCCGCCCGCCGCGACTTCCCGCTCAATCTGTGGGGTTCCATCCCGCATCACAAAACCGTATGGGTCGCCTTTCCAGCTTCCCCGCTTGGCAACCGTGCGCATCCGACACTACGCGACAAACCCTTACAGAATCAACGCTTACAACACGTTGATTCGGCTTAATTTTAATACCACCGGCTTTCGGCGGTCACTCACGGGATGCCAATTCGAAATCGGCATAATCCGATTACTGCGCGGCGCCCATGACCTTGGTCACCACATCCGCCAGCTTCACAAGGTCTCCCTTACCTCCACCCTTGCGCAGCTTGAACTCAACGCACCCTTCCGCCAGTGCCTTATCACCGATCGTGATGCGCACCGGCAGACCGACAAGGTCCGCATCCTTGAATTTCACGCCCGGCCGCTCATCGCGATCATCCACCAGCACATCCAGCCCCGCATCCCTCAACGCGGCACACACCTGATCCGCCGCCGCCAACTGCGCTGCATCATCATGCTTCATCACCGTCACCTGCACGTGATACGGCGCGATCGCCCACGGCCAGATGATGCCATCCTGATCGTGGCTCATCTCCACACACGCCGCCATCGTGCGCGACACACCGATGCCGTAGCACCCCATGATGACCGGAATGCGCTGCTGCTCGCTGTTCAACACCTGCAGGCCCATCGCCGCGCTGTACTTGGTCCCCAGCTTAAAGATGTGCCCGACTTCGATTCCCTTCTCCGCCTCCAGCTTCGCACCAGCAGCCCGAGGTGAAGGATCCCCCACCACCGCGTTGCGCACATCGCCGACTTTCGCCTTGCTGGCATCATCCAGCGCAGCACCCACTTCACGCCGCCAATTGAAGTGCTTGACGTGATGATCGATCTTGTCTGCGCCGCTGGCCCAGAATCCGCCACCACTGGCATCCGCATCGACCAGCAAGACGACTCCCGGCACCGTGTTGATCACCCGGGGCGATACATATCCGACCGCAAAACCCGCCTTCTTGGCTTCTTCGACCGGAGCCAATTCGATTGCACTGACACCCGCCAGCGCCTTCACCTTGCCTTCATTCACTTCATGATCGCCGCGCACCACCGCCACGATCCACTTGGGCCCACTCTCCCCCTTGTTGGCAAACACGATCGTCTTCAGCATCCGATCGGGCTTCACCTTCATCACCTTGCCGACTTCTTCAATCCCCGGCAGATTGGGCGTGTGCACTTCCGTCAGTTCACCACTCGGCGCTTCGTTAAACGTCCCCTTCGCCCGCTCACCGATCTCACACTTCTCCACGTTCGCGGCATAGCCGCTCACCGGGCACCGCAGCACCGTGTCCTCACCACTCGCGCACCGCACCATGAATTCATGGCTCGCGCTGCCGCCGATCGGCCCGCTCTCGGCTTCCACCGCCAGGTAATCCAATCCGCAGCGCTTGAAGATATTGGAATACGCCGCAAACATCGCGTCGTACGCCTCATTCAATCCACCCTTGCCATCCACGCCAGAGTGAAACGAATACGCATCCTTCATCAGAAACTCGCGGCAGCGCAGTAATCCGGCCCGCGGCCTGGCTTCATCGCGAAACTTGGTCTGAATCTGATACAGATTCAAGGGCAACTGCGCGTAGCTGTTCACCGCACCTTTGAGCAAGCTTGTGATCACTTCCTCATGTGTGGGCGCAAGAGCGTTCATGCGCCCCTTGCGATCCTTCAGTCGAAACAGGTTGTCCCCGTATGTCTCATCGCGCTTGGTCTCATTGAAAAGTTCAAAGGGCTCGAGCGCTGGCATCAGCATTTCCACCGCGCCCGCCGCTTCCAGCTCTTCGCGGATGATCCCTTTCACCTTCTCCAGCACTCGATGCGCCAAAGGCAGGTAGTCATAAATGCCCGCACCCACCGCGCGGATATACCCCGCCCGGTGCAGCATGATGTGGCTTGGCACTTCCGCATCCGCAGGGGCCTCACGCGTCGTCGGGATGAATGTGCGGCTCCACTTCTGAACCGTTCCCCTGCGACCAAAACCACTCTGCTGTGCTGCGTTTGCCATAGTCATCGAGGGTAGAAACGCCAAACCCCATTTGCCGACCCCATAAACCACCCTATCAAAATCCGCACTCTAAATCACGCACTGTCAAGTACTTACAAATTTACTCACAAAATCCAAACAAAACCTCTTTACAACCCTTCAGATGTTTGCATAATGATCGGTATGCCCCACGAACCTCCACATCCCGATCATCAATACCAAGACGCCCTCATGGGCGGCCCGGCCCACCGCCGCGGGGCTGGCTTGAATCCTGCCAATCGCTTCGAAGACATCCGTCTCCACGTCTTGGGTGAGGAAATCGACCGTGATCTCATCGAGCGCGAAGACGATTCCGGCAAACTCCGCCGCGTCGAACGCCGCATCTACCGCGATCGCACCCAATCCATCATCAACCGCGTCGTCTCTACTTCCGATGTCCCATTCGATTGGACCCTCAACCCATACCGCGGCTGTGAACACGGATGCATCTATTGCTTCGCACGCCCATACCACGAATACCTCGGCTTCTCTTGCGGCCTCGATTTCGAGACCAAGCTCATCGCGAAGCCCGATGCCGCAGCGCTCCTCCGCCGCGAACTCTCCTCCCGCCGCTGGAAGCCCGAAACCATCGTCATGTCCGCCATCACAGACATCTATCAACCCATCGAGCACAAACTTCAGATCGCCCGCCAATGCCTCGAAGTCCTTGCCGAATGTCATCAACCCGTCACCACCATGACCAAGAGTGCCCTCGTCCTTCGCGATATCGATCTCTGGTCCACACTCGCTGAGAAACATGCCGGCTCCGTCACCATCACCCTCGTCACCCTCGATGCCGACCTGGCCCGCACACTCGAGCCCCGCGCCTCCGCTCCTTCCGCTCGCATTCGTGCCATTCAGCAACTCTCCGCCGCGGGCATCCCTGTCAATATCAACATCGCACCAGTCATTCCCGGCCTCACAGATTCTGAAATGCCCGCCATCATCGAGGCCGCCGCCAACGCCGGCGCGCGTCGCGCTTCCTGGGTCCTCCTCCGCCTCCCCTATCAACTCAAGGAGCTCTTTCTCGATTGGATGAAGCGATCTCTTCACCCTGATCGCGCCCGTAAAGTCGAATCACTGATGAGGCAACTCCGAGGTGGTAAGCTCTACGACGCCTCTCACAATCGTGGCCGAGGAGACGGCCCCTACGCCCGCAATCTCAAGCAGACCTTCGACATCTTCACCCGAAAGCACGGCATGAATCTCAACATCCGCCCCCTCACCGGCCAACACTTCCGCGCCCCCACCCCCCACAACTCTGAACCCACTCTCTTCTGATCCGAACCCATCACGATGCCTCAACGTCAGCACAACGTCTTGGTTCCGATTCTTCCTGCCAACGGCAGGGCGGTGAGTAGCCGGTGGTCGCCGCGTAGCGGCACCACTGGATGCCGTGCCCCCCTAATTCTGCACCGCATAGCGGTGCAGGAAGCAGTGTAATCCAACGAACCAATATTCAGAGGAGCCCCCCTCATGCCCGCGAAGAAATCAACCAAGAAATCAACCAAGAAAGCCGCCAAGCCACCTCGTGCCAAAGCACGCGGCAAGAATCCCAGGACAAAGCTCGCCCCCTCGCGCCCCCGCTCAACCCCCGCCTCACCTTCCGATCGCTCTCATCTCCACTTCTTCCGCGCCATGGCCTCCGGTCAGGGGTTCGCCGCCCTCGCCATGCTCAAATCCTGCATCGAGCTTTGCCCCGATGAACAGTGGGATGGCCTCATCGGCAAATACCCCTTCTGGCACGTCGCTTACCACACCCTGTGCTTCGCCGATTGCTACACCTCGCGCGATGCCGATTGGAAAACCTCTCCCATCTTCCACCCCGCCGGCAAGGCCGAACTCGCCGAGGAATACCCGAGCCGCCGCTTCACCCGAGCGGAGCTCCTCGCCTACCTCGAATACTGCCGCGCCGCTTTTCAAGCTGCCCTCGATGCCGAAACACCCCAATCCCTCGCCGGTCCCTCCGGTTTCTCCTGGGTCAAAATCCCACGCTACGAGCTCTACCCCTACAACACGCGGCACGTCCAACACCACGTCGGCCAGCTCAGCGCCTTCCTCCGCCGCTGCAATGTTCACCCCAAGTGGGTCTACAGCGCTAAGTCCTGATTCCATCACACCCACAACTTTCTAGTACGCTCTACGCATGGCCACTCCCGCGCGCACGCTCGGCATCTTCGACACCACCTGCATCGTCATTGGTGCCATCGTCGGTGTCGGTATCTTCTTTTCTCCCGGCAAAGTCGCCGCCCTCGTCCCCACCTCCAACCTCGTCCTTCTCACCTGGGCCGCCGGTGGCTTTCTCGCGCTCTGCGGCGCACTCTGCTTTGCCGAACTTGGTCGCCGACGCTCCGGACCCGGCGCGCAATATCAGATTCTCCGCGATGCCTTCGGTCCTCTTCTTGGCTTTCTCTTTGTCTTCTGTAATGCCACCGCAGTTCAGGCCGGTTCCATCGGCATCATCGCCTTCATCTGCGCAGACAATCTCTTTGCCATCTTCTCACCTCATACTCCCCAAGCACTTCATCGCCTCCTCGTCGCCATCACTCTCATTATCACCATCACCGCCACCAACCTCGCTGGCCTCCGCTGGGGTGCGCGCGTGCAAAATCTCACCGTCATCTGCAAGATCGCCGCGCTCCTCGCCATCGCAGCACTCGCCGCTTTCATGTCACCCTCCGCCCCACCTCAACCCGGCCCGCCACCATCACCCCTCGATCCTCTCCAAGGTGTTCTCGCCGGGCTCATTCCCGCCTTCTTTGCCTACGGCGGCTGGCAACACGCCCTGTGGATCTCCGGCGAAGTGAAAGAACCACGCCGCACCCTTCCCCTCGGCATCCTCTCTGGCACCGCCATCGTCGTCGCCATCTACCTCATCGCCAACTGGGCCTACCTCACGTTGCTCGGCCACGCCGGTGTCGCCGCCAGCAAAGCCCTCGCCGCCGATGCCGTCGCCACCATCTATCCCGATATTGGCCGCCGCGTCGTCGCTGCCGCCGTCGCCATGTCCGCTTTCGGTGTCCTCAACGCGCAACTTCTCTCCGGTCCGCGGCTCGTCACTTCCATGGCCGCCGATGGCAACTTCTTTTCCATCTTTGCCCGCACTTCATCCAAGGGCACACCCATCGCCTCCATCCTCCTCCTCCCCCTCTCCGCCATCGCCCTGGTTCTCAGCGTGGGTTTCGATGGCATCGACCGCCTCCTCACCGGAGTCGTCTTCATCGATGGCATCTTCTTCGCCCTCACAGCCCTTGCCTTCTTCTTCATCAAGCGCGAATCAGATCGGAAATCCCTTCCATTTGCCGCTCTCGCCGCCATCATCTTCTTCCTCGGCGAACTCGCCATCCTCATCGCCGCGCTGATCTCCGGCCCAGATCCCAAGGCCTCCTACATCGGCCTCGCATGGCTCGTCGTCGCCACCGTTCTCTATGCCACATTCTTCAGCAGACGCAAAGACCTGCAGAACGTCGTCGGTTGATCACTTTCCACTTCGCACACTGATCACTCAGCACTCAGCACTCAGCACTCAGCACTCAGCACTCAGCACTTGGTATCATCCCTCATGCCCATCATCGGTCACGGCATAGATCTCATCGAAGTCGCCCGCATCGCCCAGATGCTCGAGCGCCATGGCCAACGTTTTCTCGATCGCGTCTTCACTCCCGCCGAACAGGCCTACGCCGCCTCCAGCAAACGCACAGTCGAACACCTCGCCGCACGCTTTGCCGGCAAAGAAGCCGCGCTCAAAGCCATCGGCACCGGCTGGCGCGATGGCATCGCCTGGACCGATGTCGAAATCGTCGTCGCGCCCACCGGCAAACCTTCACTCATGCTGCACCACTCTGCGGCAGAGATAGCCAAAGAACTCTCAATCCGATCCTGGACCATTTCTCTCACGCACACCAGCACACACGCTATTGCTTCTGTGATTGGCGAGTCATAACACAATCTTCACTCTCGAGGTTCTTTGCGATGAGTCAGATCATCATCGGCTTTCCTGGCCCGTGGCAGACGCAGAGCGACATCGTGACAGCCATCGCCAAACACAGCGGCGGCTTCTTGTTCGCAGGGCGTGTCTTGATGGAATTGGCCACCAAGCAAGGATTCGGAGTCGAGATTCAAGCACACGACCCAAACATGCGCGATGCCTTTGTAGTTGCAGGCGGTGGACGTATCTCCGATGAAGACCTTGCTGCGATCGCAAGACACCATCATACCTTGTACGCTTTGAGTTCAGATGCATCAATCGAACATGCTCGACAGATGATGCGGGTCGGTATCGCTCTCCTCAACGCGGGCGGGATCGCGGTGAAAGTGGAATCATCCGGTCTTGCTCACAGTGCTGCTCGTTGGAGGGAGCTCGCCACATCGGAGAATCTCTTCGACCTGTATGTTGCTTTCGTGACCCTGACCGGCGATAGCGATTGCTTTTACTCCTGCGGCATGCACAACTTCGGTCTACCGGACGCCACAGTGCCACGTGATCTGGATCCGCAAATAGCAGTCCAAGTGCTGAATGTGTTCAACTCGTACTTGCTCGCGGAAAGTCCGGCGTTTGCCGATGGCAACACCTTCAGCACTGATACCGACTCCCCGCGATTTGTTCTTCACAAGAGTGCGTGTCACAATTATGAGCCCGACGACCCATTCCACAATCCCTACGGAATGTGGAATCTAAAACGTGTACAATGAAAAGAGTGATGAGATTTGCAACAAAGACATAGGCAGACTTCGGAGAGAGTATGGCACTTTGCTCATCTTGCGGCCAAGACATCTTGTTCGGCGGAAGAAAGCTAAACGGCCGCCGCTACTGCAATGATAAATGTGCATCCGCAGAAGTCGTCCACTCTGCTGCAGACGGAATTCCTCTCGAAACTGTGCAACTCAAGACCCTTGAGGTATTCGATGGCATCTGTCCGGAATGCGAAGGACCCGGACCAGTGGACATTCGCAAGTCTCACATGGCCCTCTCATACTTGGCCGGATGCTCATGGTGGAGTAAGAACCAGATCAGTTGCGTTCAATGCGGCACAAGGGCTCAGATCAAAGCCGCAATTATCACCGGCCTGATTGGCTGGATAAGCATTCCAGGTCTCGTGATTGCACCGTTTCAAATCATCCGGAACATCGTTGCAGCAATACGCGGTGACAAGTCCACCGTACCATCCGAAGAACTTGAGAAAGTGATTCGATACAACCTCGTTCAATCCACGTTAAGCACGACTCCCTCTCTCCAGCCTTCTTCACCTATACAAAAGACCTGATTCTCGAAGCCGCGCTTTTCATAAGGCATTTCGGCATGATCCGCAATATGTTCATGAGTGATTGAGCGAGCAACAGAGTCTCGAACAATCAATCCTGCTTCTTCGCAGTCCAAAGCCAACAGGCAGGGTGACTCAAGTCACCTTCCGGTCTGCGCGTTCTTCGCCATCGCATCCTTCTCTGCCTTCTCTCTGGCGATCCGCTGCGGCACTACTTCCTCGCGATACCAATCCCACCACTTCTTCATGTTGAAGCCAAGTTCCGGCACCGGCCGCCCTGTGAAATCGCCACCTAAGCGCTTCAGCACAATCTGCACATCACCCCGGTACACCGTCGTCACCACCGCATCCTGAATTCGCAACAGCGCCCCTTCCGTCACCACGCCCGGCACCGGGTCAAACGCCACCGCGTTGTCCGACACCACCGGGTTCAGGTCCGCCACATACGCATACTGCTTGCCGATGGCGATCCATGCCAGATCCCCCTGACGATCCGGCGTGCCTGTGGTCTGCCCCACCTGCGCAGGAATCAGGAATGGAATCGCGTCATAGATGCTCAGTGCCCCCGCCAGATTCGCGGCGTTGATCACCTCCTGATCACTGCCACTCCGCAATCCGCCGATCAACACCTGCATCACCCGCGCGGGGACTTTGGCCTGCACACTCAGTCGCTTGCTGAGCTTCTGCGTCGCCATCTCGCGAAGTCCATCGCGTTTACCGAAGATCGCGCACCACGCGATCGCGGCATCGCCCCGATCCGAAGCGTTCGCCGCGAACATATCCAGCAGCGCATCCTCGACATCTTCTCCCTGCCCCTCAAACGTGTTGATCAATGTCGCGTATTGATCGGGCTGATTGAAATCCGCCAGCTTCTCGATTCCCTCGCGCCGCACCTTGGCCACCTGCGCACGGAAGTACTTGTAGCGAATCTGCAGCAGCTTCTTTTCCAGCTCGCGCCGCTCGCGATTGAACTTGGCAATCGCCTTGCCTTCCGCAGAATCTGGATCGATCGCCAAACGCGACAAGGGGTCATTGGCCGGAGTCGCTTTAAGCTCGACCACCGGCTTCGACGGCTTGGCCGCTGCCGGATCATCCGCAAACACGGCGGGCACCATCGTCATGCCGGCGATCACCGCGAGAGTGCGGGCCGAAACTGCAAACGCTGTGGAACGCCCAACGGAATACGTGTTCGACATATGGCCTCAATCTATCTTGTACAGCAGCGCATTTCTGGGGTGCGCGCCAGTGGGCACCATCATGCGGCGGGTGGTTCAACGCACTCCGCTTCATTCATGAAGCTTGGATGCGTTGGCCCTTCATAGTTTTACGTCTGAAAGAGTCTTGAGTTGCAGATTGTAGCAATACCCCTACAAAATCACGAACAGATCTCACTCCCCCGTCGCTTCGGTCACAAACGTCTCGACTGCAATTCGCCCCTTGACCGCCTCTGCCGCCTGTTTGGATGGGTATTTGCCGATCCGCACTGCATAGATGACCTTGCCAGACTTGTCGCGCGTCATCACCGCACGCGGCGCGGCAAGCCCTGCTTTGGAAGCAGCTGCCGAGATCTGCTTACTGCGATCCACCGCTCGGGAAAGAGTGCTGAACGCGCCTACCTGCAACGTCCAATTGCCGCTGCCTCCGTTTGGCACTTTGATGACGCCAGCCCCACTCCCCGTCACCGTGGTCACAGCGCCGCCGGTTCCATTAGGCACCTGCCCACCAGCCAGCCGCGCACCGATCGTCGTGCGTAGGTTGCTGTCATACTTCACCAGCAGGCGGGCTTTCTCCCACACCTCCGTGGCGTTGTCCTTTTGCCCCAGCCGCGCATAACTATCACCAGCAAAGAGGAACGCGCGTGCCGCATCATCAGAGCCGAGCTTGCCTGCCGCGCCCGAAAGCAATTCGGCAGCGCTGGCCTCGCGTCCGTACTGCTGATCAATCAGACCCAGCGTCGCCATCGCGTGCCCCGAGACCTGGCGGCTCGGGCTGTCCTTCACCTGATTCAGCCAGCGCTGCGCATCTTCGTAACGCTTCAAAGCGTGGGCGGATTCACCTGCGATCAGTGCCGCCTGCTCAAACTCTCCGGCCGTGGTGTTGCTGATGGCAACTTTGGAAGCTTCCTTGTACGCCTCGGCATACTCGCCTCGGTTGTACAAACTTAAGTACGTGCTGCGTCCGGGGTCGGCGGTTGTGGTCTTCTGCGAGGCACAGCCACCCAACACCAGCGCACCACCGATGCCCAGCACAAGCGTGACGCCCAGGGCCGAGATCCACTTCCGCATTCCTGTGCCGCGAACTGCCATCGGTCGCTCCCTCGCTGCTGAATCGGGTGCGATCCATCGCACCCTTGCCGCCAACACCGCCCTGTCGTTTGTCTCTGGGTCCGGGCGTACCACCCCGGCCCATGCCGGTAGCATATCGGCCGATTGGCCTTTGGACCCAGCGTTTGTCGTGGAGTTTTACCCTGAGCGTTCTCTCCCCCATTCTGACCCGGCTTCTCACCCATCCCACCGCCGTTGCCGTGGTGGATGATCGCCGTTCGTACCGCTCGATCGAGCTCCTCGTCGCGGCTTTCAACCTCGCGACCGTCATCGAACGCACCTGCCACACCCAGACCGTCGCCGTGATGACCCCGACCAGCGCCGGGTTCCCGATCGCGGCACTGGCCGGGTGGCTGATCGGCAAGACCGTGGTTCCCCTGAACTACCTGCTGAAGCAGGAGGAGCTGCAGTATGTGCTGGACGATTGCGGGGCCGACACCCTGATTACCGTCGGGCCGATGCTGGAGCATCTGGGATACACGCCCAAGGTGCAGCATGTGCTGAAACTGGATGAGCTGGACCTTGGCGGCGTGCCGGAGCCGCGTTGGCCTCATCGGGCGGAGTCAGACGACCTGGCAATTTTGCTCTACACCAGCGGCACCAGTGGCAAACCCAAGGGCGTGATGCTGACGCATGGCAACCTTGCCGCGAACCTGAGCTCGATCCGGCGTCACGTGGATTTCACCAGTGCTGATGTGATGCTGGGTGTGCTGCCCCAGTTCCATTCGTTTGGGATGACGGTGCTGACGCTGCTGCCGTTGGCGTTCGGAATCAAGGTGATCTACACCGCGCGCTTTGTACCGGGGAAATTGGTGCGGCTGATGCGCGAGCACAAGCCGACGATCTTCATCGCCATCCCTTCGATGTACAACGCCCTGCTGGCGGTGAAAGATGCGGGACCGGAAGATCTGGCGTCGCTGCGCTTCACCGTCTCCGGCGGAGAGCCATTGCCAGATGCCGTGGCCGAGCGTTTGCAGGAGCGATTTGGCAAGCAATTGAACGAAGGGTTTGGCCTCACCGAGACCGCGCCGGTGACGCATTGGTGTCGGCCGTTTGAGCATCGGGCTCACTCGGTGGGGATGCCAATTCCCGATGTCGAACAGCGGATCTACGACATCACCTCTTCGCCGGACGCACCGGTCTTCTTGCCTGCGGGGCATGAGGGAGAGATTCAGGTTCGCGGGCCCAATGTGATGAAGGGGTATTACAAACTGCCGAAGGAATCTGCCGCGGCGTTCACTCCCGATGGATGGTTTCGCACCGGCGACATCGGCAAGATCGATGCGGATGGATTTCTCTACATCACGGGCCGCCTGAAAGAGATGCTGATCGTGGGTGGAGAGAATGTTTTCCCCCGCGAGATCGAAGAAGCATTGAACAAGCATTCTTCCGTCAACGCGTCCGGCGTGATCGGCGAGAAAGACCCGATGCGAGGCGAGCTGCCCGTGGCATTTGTCGAAATGCGCGAGGGTGAGACCTTTGATGACAAGGCGCTGTTGCAGCACTGCCGCGGATTGCTGGCGGGATACAAGGTGCCGAGCCGCATCATCAAGGTGGATGCACTTCCCCGCAATCCGACCGGGAAAATCATGCGGCGGCAACTGAAGGAACTGCTGTGATTCCGGCTGAAATCGTTGCTGATACCATTCGTGCATGAACTTGATTGACCTGCGTTCGGACACCGTGACCCGCCCCACTGCCGCGATGCGCGCTGCCATGGCCAACGCCGAGGTGGGTGATGATGTGCTGGGTGATGATCCGACAGTGATCGCCCTGCAGGAGCGGATCGCATTGCTGATGGGGAAAGAGGCCGCGTGCTTTTTACCCAGCGGCACGATGGCCAATCAGACTGCGATTCGAGCGCACACCGAGCCGGGTGATGAAATCATCGCACACGAGGGTTCGCACATCATTCACTATGAAACGGGCTCGCCTGCCGCGCTTTCAGGCGTGATGATCCGTCCGACCTTTGGGCCCTTGGGGATCTTTGATGCGGATCAGGTCGAGCATCTGGTGCGGCCCCGTTCCAGCCACTTTGCCAATTCGAAACTGCTCATCATCGAGAACACGCACAACAAGGGTGGTGGCAGCGTGTGGCCACTGGAGCAGATTCAGCGCGTGGTCGCGGCAGCTCGCAAACATGATCTGCATTGCCATCTGGATGGAGCGCGCATCTGGAACGCTGCGGCCCAGACAGGAATCAGCGTTGCGGAATACGCCAAGCCGTTTGACACGGTGTCATGCTGTTTCAGCAAGGGGCTTGGCGCGCCGGTGGGGTCGGCAGTGTGCGGCAGCAAGGCGATCATTTCGCGCGTGCACAGATTCCGCAAGATGTTCGGCGGCACAATGAGGCAATCTGGCATTCTTGCCGCAGCTGCGATGTACGCACTTGAGAATCACCGGGCGCGGTTGGTGGAGGATCATGCCAATGCGCGGACGCTGGGCGAGGACCTGGCGAATATTAAAGGATTGGTGCTCAACCTGAGCGAAGTGCAGACCAACATGGTCTTCTTTGACCTGGATGCCACAGTGAAATGGAATGCGGATCAACTGTGTGATGCGCTGAAGAAGGTGGGCGTGCTGATGATTCCGACCGGGCCGCGGCGGATTCGCGCGGTGTGCCACCTGGATGTGAACGCAGCGCAGGTGAAGGAAGCCGCCAAGCACGTTGCGGCATGCGTGCGCGGATGACCGGCAACATGGTGCGAGTCGCGACGGAGGCGATGGCGACGCGCTTTGAGATCGCGATCTGGGATGAGCGGGACGAGGTGCAGCTCAGAGCGATCGCCGAGCACGCGGTGGAGGTGATTCAATATTGGCACGCGCGGCTGAACCTGTTTGATCAGGCGTCGCTGAGCGGCCACATTGCGCGGATGGAACCGGGAATGACGTTGCGGTTGGATGCGGATGAAGCCAAACTGATCAATGCGTGCCTGGAATGGTGGAAGATCAGCGCGGGAGCTTATGACATCGTGGTGTCGGGAGCGCGGAAGCGCAGTGTGGAGCCAAGTGGATCGAGTGCTGACATGCAACTGTCCGGCGACAACACACTGACTGTGAAGCGAAGTGGATTGCTGCCGGATTTCGGCAGCGTGGCCAAAGGATTCGCGATCGATATGGTGCGGCAGGTGATGCTGGATGAAGGCGTGACGTGCGCGTTTGGGCACGGCGGAACCAGCAGCGTGATGACGATTGGTGTGCCGCGGGATCAGCCGAGTTGGAAAGTGCGTGTGGGTGAACTGACGGTGGAATTGGACGGCTCAACTGCGGCATGTTTGAGCGTGTCGAAGCCGATGCAGGGTGCGGCGAGGCACATCGCGGATGCGCGAGGAACTGCTGAGATTGCCGATGCACAGATACTCGTGGCAGTCACGCACGCGAGTGGATTAAGCTCGGAAGGGTGGTCGACGCTGCTCTTGATTGATCCATCACGACGGAAGGACTATGAAATGATGATTGACGCTCGCGGCGGTTTGGTGGTGTACGCCAAAGCGATGTGATGAATTCACTTCTTGGCGGCGGGCTTGCTCGCCTTGGTTGATTCGGATTTGGCGGACTTGGCTGGTGACTTTGTCTCGGACTTGGATTGCGATTTTGCTTCGGCCTTGGTTTCGGGTTTGGAATCAGACTTGGCTTGAGTTGCCGCGGCGGACTTGGAATCTGAAGATGTGGATGCTTCAGCGGGTTTGGTTGCATCTTTTGCCGCTGATTCGCCTTGCTTGTAGGACTCGGTGCGATAGTCAGTCTGGTAGAAACCACCGCCCTTGAAAATCAGAGCTGCGCCGGTTCCAATCAAACGCTCGAGTTTCAGCTTGCCGCAGGATGGGCACTTTTTCTCGTGTTTGGCGGTCATCGATTGAAAGAGCTCGAAGGTGTGCGAGCAGGCGTTGCACTTGTAGTCGTAGGTGGGCATGGCGGATTTCCCGGTTACGGTGCGACGGAGACTTTGGCCGGACGCAAGACCTGATCGTTGAAGGTGTAGCCGGCCTGGAAGCATGCGACGACATGGCCGGATTCCACACCATCGGCGGGCTGCTGCATCACTGCGGCGTGCTTGCCGGGTTCGAACAGATCATTCTTCTGGGGCACGATGGTGCTGACGCCTTGCGTGGCCAGGGCCTTCATCAATTCATCGCGGATGATCTTCACGCCCTGAGCGATCTGCTCGGCGGAGACTTTGCTGGTGTCCTGAGCCAACGCCAGATCAAAGTGATCGATCACCGGAACGACGGCGGAGACGATGGACTTGGCGCCTTCGCGTTTGGCGACGACTTCGTTCTGCAATGAGCGACGCTGATAGTTCTGGTAATCCGCGAGCATGCGCAGGTACTTGTCGTTGGCATCCTGCAGCGCGTTGTTGAGGGAAGCAAGATCAAGCGAAAGTTGATCGCCTTCGTTCAACGGCGCATCCGAGGTCGTCTCCGGTGATGGAGGGACTGCCTGTTCCTGATTACGTTCTGCAAAGGACATGTTCGTCTTCCTGTCAGACGTTGAGTGTGCGTCTTTTCCCTTGCGATTCCACCACATGGGTATTCACCAATCCAGCATCATTCGATTACCATCACTCACCGAGCCACCCCTTGACCTTCTTGAAAAAGCTCGCCGACTCGGGAAGGAGTTTCTCATCCTCAGTCTTGGCGAACTCTCGCAAGAGTTCTTCCTGTTTGGAAGTGAGTTTTTTGGGCACTTCGATCTTGGTGATCACGGCCATGTCACCCTTGCGCCCGGAGCGCAGATTGGGAAGACCGGCACCGGCCATGCGGAAGAGATGCCCGTGTTGGGTGCCGCGAGGAACCGTGAGTTTCTTGCGGCCTTCGAGGGTGGGGATGTCAATCTCTGCACCGAGCGTGGCCTGAGTAAAGCTGACCGGCACCTCGACAACGAGATGGTCTCCCTCGCGCTGGAAGACTTCGTGCTTTTTGACGCGGACACCGACGTGCAAATCGCCGCGCAGGCCGTCTCCCTTGGGAGACATTTCCGGCGGTGGCGGTTCGCCCTCCCCCTGCACGCGAATGGCCTGACCATCCTGAATTCCTGCGGGAATTTTCACATTCAGCTTGCGCTTTTTGGGCAAGCGGCCGCGCCCACGGCAACTGTCACAGTGATCTTTGATGATCTGGCCGGAGCCGCGGCAATCGGGGCAGGCGACGACCATGCGGAACATGCCACCGAGGCCGGATTGCTGGACCCGCCCCTGCCCGCCACAGGTGGAGCACTTGATTGGTTTGGAACCGGGCTTGGCGCCCGAGCCCGTGCATTTTTCACAGACATCGAGTCGGTCAAACTCAACATCGCGATCGCAACCTGTGAGCACCTCTTCGAGCGAGATGTGGACATCGGTTTCGAGGTCAAAGCCGCGAGCGACCTGCTGACGACCGCGCCCGCCACGACCACCGGGCATGCCGCCGAACCCTTCGAAGAGATCCGAGAACATCGAGAAGATGTCGTCGGGGTTCATGCGGGAGAAGTCGTGGGCTGCCGCGCCGCCGCCGCGGACGCCCTCGTGCCCGTGCTGGTCGTAGCGCTGCTTCTTGGCAGGGTCAGAGAGAATCTCGTAGGCCTCGGCAGCTTCCTTGAACTTGGCCTCGGCCTCGGCATCACCGGGATTGCGATCAGGGTGATACTTCATCGCCAGCCGGCGATAGGAACGCTTGATCTCTTCCGAGTCTGCGGTCTTGGCGACGCCGAGAATTTCGTAATAGTCGCGGGTGGTTGGCATTCGTTTCTACTTCGCCTTGGTCACTCTTTGAGAAGATCGCCATCGATGGGAAACAGGTCTTCGTGTAGTCCGGGTGGAATCATTCCAACACCGCTAGCGTGAATCTCAAAGATGATTCCACCTTTGACAAATTCTCCTTCGCCATCCAACGCGGAAAAGAGATCAAAGACCGGAGTGGCGGCCAACTGTTGCGAGACCTGTTCAAATGCAGACATGAACTCTGCATCCTTATTCAAGCCGTGCTCAGCGAACTTGGCGGCCACGGTAGCCAAGTGCTTTGGCACCGGCACACCCATCGGTTTACCAGTGAATGGATTCGGAACTTCCTTCCCCTTGCCAGTGGTCATGACTTGCAGAGTGTCGCGGACGCAATGCCGCACTTTCTCGCGCGCTGTTTGTATCAGTATTTTCTGCGCGTATTCAGGATCCATCAGCGCACCCCATTCATAAACAATCCCGCGATCCTTCAACCACGGGATTGTGAATACCTTAGTTAAAGCCGAATCAGCTCACCGCGCCAGCTTCGGCCTTCTTCTCATCCTTGAGGTCCGTGATCAGGACATCAGTGGTGAGCATGAGGCCGGAAACCGAGGCAGCGTTGATCAGCGCGGTCTTGGCGACCAGCGCGGGGTCGATCAATCCGGCCTTGACCATGTCGACGTATTCGCCGTTCATGGCGTTGAAGCCGAAATTGCCCTTGCCTTCCTTGACCTTCTCCACGACCAAGTCGCCATCGGTCCCCGCGTTCTCGGCGATCTGCTTGATGCAGGCCTCGACCGCGTGCTCGACAATGTCGAAGCCGATCTTCTCATCACCCTTGGCCTTGCTCTTGGCCTTTTCGATGGCCTCTTGCGTGCGAAGCAGGGCGACACCGCCGCCGGGGACGTAGCCCTCTTTGGCTGCGGCCTTGGTGGCGTGAAGGGCATCGTCGACGAGGTCCTTGAGGGACTTCATGGCGACTTCGGTTGCGCCACCGACATGGATGATGGCCACGCCGCTGGTGAGCTTGGCAAGGCGCTCCATGAGCTTTTCACGGTCGTAATCGCTGGTGCTCTTGGCGTGCTGGCTCTTGATCTGCTCAGCGCGGGCGTTGATCTCTGCCTTCTTGCCTGCACCCTCGATGATGGTCGTGTTGTCCTTGGTGATGACGATCTTCTTGGCGCGGCCAAGCTCGGAGAGCTCGACCGATTCAAGCGTGCGGCCCAGATCCTCGGCGATGAATGTGCCGCCGGTGAGGACGGCGATATCGCCCATCATGGCCTTGCGGCGATCGCCAAAGCCAGGGGCCTTGACGGCGCAGATGCGGAGCGTGCCGCGGAGACGGTTGACGACCAGAGTCGCCAGCGCCTCATTCTCAATTTCTTCCGCGATCAGCAGCACGGGCTTGCTGGTCACCACCACCTTGTTGAGCAAGGGGAGGAGATCAGGGAGGTTCGAGATTTTCTTCTCATAAATGAGGATGTAGCAATCCTCGAGCACGCACTCGACGGTCTTGGGATCGGTCATGAAATACGGCGAGAGATAGCCCTTGTCGAACTGCATGCCCTCGACGTAATCCAGTGTCGTTTCGGCGGTCTTGCCGTCTTCGACCTCCACCACGCCTTCCGCGCTGACCTTGGCGATCGCTTCGGCGATCAACTCGCCCACCTGGGCGTTGTGATTGGCTGAAACCGTCGCGATCTTCTTGTAATCTTCCTTGCCCTTGCACTTGGTGGCCATGGCGTCAATCGCCTCGGCCGCGGCATTGGCGGCGGCATTGATGCCGCGCTGCAGGTGCACAGGGTTCGCACCAGCAGTGACGTGGCGCAGACCTTCAGAGAAGATGGCCTGGGCCAGCACGGTGGCGGCGGTGGTTCCGTCACCGGCCTTATCAGCGGTGCGCTTGGCGACTTCGTTCACCATCTTGGCGCCCATGGCCTGGAAGGGCTCAGGAAGCTGGACTTCCTTGGAGACGCTCACACCGTCCTTGGTGACGTGCGGACCGCCGTAGGAACGCTCGATCACCACATGGCGCCCGGCGGGGCCCATGGTGCATTTGACGGCATCGGCCAGACGATCCACGCCGCGCTTCATCTCGAGGAGAGCGGCGCGAAGCGACCGACCTTGCGAAAATGCGCCAATGCTCAATTGA
>CAYTYD010000028.1:0-2319 GCA_964441555.1 uncultured Phycisphaeraceae bacterium
CGTTAGTAGTTTTCCACACGCCGCCGGAGGCGGTGGCGATGTAGCAGATGTTGGGATCGGTGGGGTGAGGGGCGATACCGGCGAGGCGTCCGCCAGCGTCGGTCTCACCAGACCAGTACTCGCTCGACATGGGGCGGGGTCCGACGAAGGACCAGGTCATCAACGAGCCAGCGGGGTTGATGTCGCCACCGGGTTGCCAATTCGGGACTGGCTCGCCGACGACGCGGACATAGCCATAGGGCGCGGGGCCTGCTTCCCATTCATCGTCGCCACGGACAACGTGGATGCCAGAGGGTTTTTCGGCTGGAGCAAAGCCGTCGATGCGAAGGTCGTGAATGGAGACTTGGCGAGTGCAGCCAGACATTGCCGCGGCAATGCCGACCAAAGCAAGAAGAGAACGAGCGAACATCGAGCCACCCTTTCTTTGAACCGATCCGAAACCCAAGAGGCAGATTGCCCCTCCCTTTTCGGACAGATTGACAGAAACGTTCCCAAACGCCAAGGGGAATTTGTCGTCCGATAATACTTAGCCGTGAAAGATCACAAGGCCGACATAGAGCAATCCCCAAGCGAGCAGGCCGGCCATGAGGTCATCGATAAGGATTCCCCAGCCGCCGGGAACGCGTTGAACCGTGCGGATGGGCCAGGGTTTGATGATGTCGCACAGACGAAAGAGGACGAACGCGGCGAAGAGGGTTGCCGCGGCGTGTAGGGGCTTGTCGAAGGCGACCGAAGGAAGCCAAAGGAGGGGGATCGCCTGTCCAGCGGTTTCGTCGGCGACGACTTGAGAGGGGTCTTTTTTTCCGAAGCGAGCTTCGGCGCGGTCGCCCTGCATGATGCACGCGGCGGAGAAGAAGATCAGGATCGCCAGCATGACGGGCAGATAGATGAGTGGGCTTTGATGTGGCCCCTGTCCAAGGGCGATCAGTGTGGCAGCGACCAGAACGGTGGGAATGGAACCCCAAGTGCCCGGAAAGGGGCGGCAGTATCCCAAGCCGAAGGTCGTGATGGGCCACAAGGGCTGTGATTTCATGGTGCTTATCAGAGGGACGGGGGCTTGGGTGTGGGGGAGGGTTCGGAATCACGCAGCGCCTGGATGCCACGGATCAGATAAGGGAGCCCGGAGGCGATGGTGACGCCGAGCATGATCCAGGTGGTGATGAGAATGGCCAGTCTCCCGGGAGTATCGATTCCTACGGGGAAAACGGCCACGATCATCACGATCAGGGGCAGTCCGACGGACTGGACGAGCATTTTCAATTTGCCGGAAATTGATGCGGCGAATGACCCGCCACCGGATTCGATCAAACCGCGCAGACTGGTGACCAGCAATTCGCGGACGAGGACGACGACGGCCATCCAGGGCTCGATGCCGCTGATGTGAAAGCGTTTGCCATCAGGGTCGAGGGTGTTGAGCGACGAGAAGTCGGGGCCGGCAAGGAGGATGAATGCGCCAAGCACGAGCACCTTGTCGGCGAAGGGATCCATGACGCGACCAAATTTGGATTCGACGTTCCAAGCGCGAGCAAGGCGGCCATCGAAGACGTCCGTGATCGCGGCGAGTGCAAAGAGAATGGTGGCGTAGATCAGGACCCAATCGGGGTGCGGGATGGGTATGGCGGCGGGACGCCAGGATTGGAGCAGGACGACGAAGGCGAGCGCGATCACCACGCGAGCGGCGGTGAGGGCGTTGGGAAGCGTGCGTTTCCAGGAAGGGATGGAAGTGCGGGAGGGTGGGGGGGATGCCGGGCGCAGAGGTGTGGATGCATCGGGAGCGGCGTCGGTCGCATGAAGTGGTTGGGACTGAGATGTGGAAGCCGCGGATGTCACAGGGTTGTTTGATGGTAGCAAAACGGTTTGTGGGTTCGGAGATTGCAGGGGTCGGGGTTGGTTGAAGGGGGGACCGGTTGCAACTATCCTCCCGGCTCATTCCCGGTCCGGGAACATGGACATCGGTGCGCCTTGGCGGCGTCCGGTGGCGTGTCGATCCGGCGGCTTTGCTGAGGGGAGTCGGTTGAACCTCATTCTGAACCCCTTTGTGCTGTACGCGCTGGTGGCGCTGGGTGCCGTTGGTGTGTGCCTGGCACTGCCTCGACGTGGTGTGAATCCGCAGGTTTTCGGCGGAATTATCGCTGGAACAGCCGCTGGCTTGGTCATCCTGATGCTGGGTGCCAGGGCCGTTGCCGATGGCGCGGGATTGGTCAATCCATTCTTTTACGTGTTTGGCATTGCCGCGATCGCTTCGGGCCTGCGGATGGTGACACATCCCAAACCGGTGTACGCGGCGTTGTACTTCACATTGACGATTCTGGCGACAGC
>CAYTYD010000028.1:2329-18616 GCA_964441555.1 uncultured Phycisphaeraceae bacterium
CGACAGCGGGCCTGTTTCTGATCCTGGCCTCGGAATTCATGGCATTTGCCTTGGTGATTGTGTACGCCGGCGCCATCCTTATTACATACCTATTTGTGATCATGCTGGCGAGCCAGTCTGGCAAGGAAAGCGCGGAGGAAGGCCTCGCGGCGTATGACACGGAGTCTCGCGAGCCAGTGATATCCACGGTGGCATGCTTCGTGCTGCTTGCGGCGTTGTTGACGCTGACATTCCGAGGCGTGAAAGAGATGGGACCTGGCGCAAATGTTGCGCAATCAGCGTCAGTGATTGATCGCTTGCCTGGCAAGGCGGAGCGGGCGTTGATTGATGCGGGCGTGATCGCCAGCGGCGACAAGGTTGAAGTCTTCAGCGGCAAATCGCAGGTTGCCAATGTGCGCAAGGCGGACGGTACCGTGGTGGAGGTTTCAGCGGCGAGCGTTGGAAGCAAGTGGCCCAAGAATCTCGAAGTTGAGAATGTTGAGGGTTTGGGTTTCACCCTGCTCAAAAATCACCCGGGGATCATCGAGATCGCGGGTGTGGTGCTGCTGATGGCGCTGCTGGGCGCGGTGGTGCTCAGCCGCAAGCAAGTGCAATTTGATGAGGATCAGAAGGTGGCGCAATCGCGCCGCCTGCGTGAAGAGACCGCGCGTCTTTGATATGGACCCGACCCGGAGAGGACTATGGCGATCGGTGAAATGATGATGGCGGGGAGCGGGTTGGCGGGATCGGTGCTGGCGCAAGCCGCGCCCCCGGCGGCCATGAGTGAGAATCATCTCGCGCACTATCTGTTTGTGGCGTGCGTGATGTTTGTGATCGGGCTGATCGGGTTTCTGACCCGGCGCAACCTGATCATCATGTTTCTGTGCACTGACCTGATGTTCCAGGCGGCAGGCGTGGCCCTGATCGCCTTCTCTCGCTATCACCTGAATCACACAGGCGAGACATTCACGATCGTACTGATCACGGTGGCAGCGGCCGAGGCGGCGATGGCGCTGGCCCTGGTGGTGCTGCTCTTCAGGCGCAAGGAATCGCTGGATGCGGAGGTATGGTCGGAGTTGAAGGGGTGATGTTTAAGGGTTGATGAGTTGATTTGCGATTGGGTGTTGGCCAGGGATGAGTTTCGACGGTTTGCTTGCAGGAAGGTCTGAATTTCGATGATGACTCTGCTGACGAATACACACGGTCTGATGCACGCTCTTACGGGGTCGGCACTGGCTGTTTCGGATGAAGGACATGCGAGTGGTCCGGTGGCGCAGACGTTCGCGGCCGGGCCGGTCTTTGGCCTGCTGGTCGTGATCTTGCCACTGCTGGCGTGCATTCTTTGCGGCTTGTGCGCCATGGCGCGGGTGAAGACCAAGCTGCCGGCATTTCTGACCGTGCTGTGCTTGGCAGGGTCGTTCCTGGTGACGCTGGCGTTGTACCTTCAACATCATGGTCAGCCAGCGGGCACGGCTTGGATCATCCAAGGGTTTGAGTGGATCCGGCTGGACTATCGCCAGATGGTGGACAGCGTGGTGCAAAGCCGCTCGTTCATCGCCAATTTCGGTCTATATGTGGATTCGCTGACGTGCTTGTGGATGTTGTTCGTGACTGGCTTGGCGACGTTGATCGCGTTGTATGCCAGCGAGTACATGAGCCACGATGTCGGTCAAGGATACAACCGCTTCTTTGCGGCGTTCAGCTTGTTCGTTTTCAGCATGGCCTGCCTGGTCATGGCCGACAACCTCATCCTTCTCTACTTGGGCTGGGAAGGTGTGGGTCTGTGTTCGTATCTCTTGATCGGCTACTTCTACAAGAAGCCCAGCGCGGTCGCTGCGGCCAAGAAGGCGTTCATCCTGAACCGCATCGGCGACCTGGGTTTGGCCCTGGGCATCATGCTGTGCTACGTCCACTTTGGCTCGGTTGAATACAAGGTGATCTTTGAGAAGTGTGCACCCTACATGGCCTCTCTCGCGGCAGGCCAACTCGATCAGATTCCGCTGATCGCCCAGTTCATTCCTCTCTGCCTGATGATCGGTGCGTTCGGAAAGAGCGCCCAGTTGCCCCTGTATGTGTGGTTGCCCGACGCCATGGAAGGCCCGACGCCGGTGTCGGCCCTGATTCACGCCGCGACGATGGTGACGGCGGGCGTGTTCCTGATCGCCAGGACATATCCCCTTTTCCTGATGAGCGAGTATGCGTTGCCGATCGTGGCGTGGGTCGGGGCGTTGACCGCGCTGCTTGCCGCGACGATCGGTATGGCGCAATTCGATATCAAGCGAATCATGGCGTATTCGACGGTGAGCCAGCTCGGCTACATGTTTGCCGGGCTCGCTGTGCTCACCAGCGTGGGCGGCGCGGCACACGTCTTCACGCACGCCTTCTTTAAGGCCATGCTCTTCCTGGCGTGTGGTGCGGTGATGCACGGTTTTGCGGGGCAGCTGGATCTGCGCAAGTTGTCCGGCGTGGGGCGGATGCCGGGATGGCGCATCGTTGGGTTTGCGATGCTGGTGGGGTGTCTGAATCTCGCCGGTTTCCCCATCATCACGGCGGGCTTCTGGTCTAAGGACATGATCTTGGGCGAGGCCTTTGCCAATTCGCAGATGCAGGCGATCGGTTGGATTCTCCTGCTCACTGCTGGCCTCACGGCGTACTACACCTTCCGTGTCTATTTCCGCGTGTTTGTCGGTCCAAAGCTCTACGAGCCAGGCGATGAGCACCACGGGGATGATCACGGGCATGGGCATGACCATGCACACGACCCCGCTCACGGCGAGTCCCACGATCACAAGGGTGGAGATGAGTTCCATCCCCACGCTCCGGGTTGGGCGATCAATACGGTGCTGATGACTCTCGCCGTTGCTGCATTCGTCATTGTTCCGCTGGTCGCCCTGAATCACGGCGGCTGGGTGAAGGACATGGTGGGTGCATCGAGTGCCCAGTTCAATCAGAAGGCGTCATACATGATCGCCGCCAAGGGCGATCTGCACACCAAGTTCTTCGGCTTTGATGCTCACAAGGCGATGATGGTGGTTTCGTCGGTCGTCGGGTTGGTGGGCATTGCCGTGGCGTTCGTGTTGCACTATCAGGGCCGCACGACCGCCGCGACGAGCAAGGCCGATGCGCTGCTTCCCGCCTTTGGCCCGCTTGCCAAGTGGGCACAGAACAAGTGGTACGTGGATGAGTTCTACAACGCGATCGTGCGGATGCCTTTGCTGGCACTTGCTCACATCTTCCACTGGATTGACAAGCTGGTGATTGACGGTTTGGTGGATCTGTTCGGTTGGACGCCGCGTGGTCTGGGCGGCTCTCTGCGTCCGGCGCAGTCTGGCGAGATGCACACCTACGCGGTGGGCATGGCGGGCGGATTGGCCGTGATGGCGGTGGTTGTGATTGTGGTTCTGATGTGATTCGACTGCCGGGACCGTCCGGCAGAGAAGGGTTTGCTGATGTTTCCGATAGCCTTACTTGCCAACCTGCTTCAGACCGGTACACCGGTAGTGAACGCTTTGCAGGGAGATGAAGGGGATGACAAGTCCCTGGCGCGGTTCTTCTTGGTCGGTTTGATTGCGATTCCGCTGCTTGGTTCGCTATTGGTGGCGTATTACCAGAATCACCGCGCCAAGATGATCGCGCTGGTGACGACGCTGGCGTGTGTTCTGCTCTTTATTCCGATTGCGGTTGGATTTGATTATTCGTCTAACGGCACGATGCAAGGCGGTATGGAGTTCGCGTGGCTTCCCGCGCTGGGTGTGAAATTTAACGTCGGTATCGACGGTGTCTCGCTGGCCCTGCTTGGCCTGACTGTGCTGCTGGGACCAATCTGTGTTGCCGCGAGTTTCACCGCGATCACCGACCGCCCCAAGACTTTTTACGCATGGCTGCTGATTCTGCAAGCGGCGATCACCGGCGTCTTCTGCGCCCGCGATCTAGTGCTCTTCTACATCTGCTTTGAATTTACGCTGATCCCCATGTTCATCCTGATTTCGCTGTACGGCTCGACCAATCGGGCCAAAGCGGCGATCAAGTTCTTTCTCTACACCTTTACTGGATCGCTGATCACGCTGGCAGGCCTGGTGTATGTGGCGTGGCAGCACTCCATCAAGCACGGCGGCGTGTGGAACTTTGACATTGACACGCTCGCAAAGACCGCACAGAACTTGCCGGCTTCGACGCAGGGTTGGGTGCTGCTGGCATTGATGGCAGGGTTTGCGGTGAAGGTACCTTTGTTCCCGGTGCACACGTGGCTGCCTTTGGCGCATACTGAGGCGCCCACGGCGGGCTCGGTGGTGCTGGCGGGCACCTTGCTGAAGCTTGGCACGTATGGCCTGTACCGCTTTGCGCTGGGGTACGTCCCCGCGGCGATGGCGGAGCATGCCCAAACGATCGCGATTCTGTGCGTGGTCGGCATCATCTACGGCGGCCTCATCTGCTGGGTGCAGCGCGATGTGAAGAAACTTGTCGCCTATTCATCAGTAGCCCACTTGGGTTTCTGTGTGCTGGGGCTGGTCGCGCTCAATCAGACCGGCATCACCGGCAGCGTGCTGTACATGATTAACCACGGTTTGTCGACGGGCGCGCTCTTCTTGTGCATCGGCATGATCTATGAGCGATTCCACACCCGCAATATGGCGGAACTCGGCGGCCTTGCGGCACGCATGCCGGTGTGGTCGACGTTCATGGTGTTCTTTGCGATGGCGAGCGTCGGCCTGCCGGGGCTGAACGGTTTCGTGCCGGAGTTCCTGTGCCTCATGGGCAGCTTCCAGGCCGACAGCCGCTGGGGCCAAGGATTGTGGGGTTCGACGACTTCGAACATGGCGTCATTTGGAACGCGTGGCGACCTTGGCCCGTGGTTGACGCTGATCGCCGGCACAGGCATGATCATCGCGGCGATGTACCTCTTGTACATGGTGGGCCGCGTGGTGTGGGGACCGCTGGTCCTGCCGCCGGGATTCAAGACCGATGATGGGCACGGGCACGGGCATGGGCACGGCGATGCTCACGCCGCCGAAGCTGGCAAGCACGACGATCATGCCCATCATTCCGTACTCCCCACCGATCTGTGTGGGCGTGAGATCGCGATTCTCCTTCCATTGGCGGTGCTGTGTCTGGCCCTTGGTGTGTATCCCAAGATTCTGACTGGCAGCATGAATCTGGCGATCGAGAACCAGGTCAAAACGCTTGAAGAGAAATTGATCGAGCGTGACCGCACCCGCATGGGCAGCGCAACTCCCAAATTGGCGCCATCGATTCCGGCGAATCCCGCGGCACCGGCGAATAAGCCCGCCGAGGGTTTGGGAAAGCCGTCGGCATTAAAGATTGATCACACGTTGATGGTGCAGAATGCCGGAATGCAGGAGGCAGGGCGATGATGGAACGTCTGGCATATCTGTGGCCTGAGATCGCTCTCTTCATCGGCACGTGCATCGTGATGGTGATGGGGTTGTCGCATAATCCGGCGGTGCGCCGCATGTGCTCACCGATCTGTGGCATTTTCATCGCTGCCGCGGGTCTGCTGGCGGCGTACACCACACCATGGGGCGAATCGGCGGTTTCGATCGCCGGGCAGACGCTTTTGCCCAACATGCCGATCTTTGCGAAAGTGCTGATCAGCGTGGTGGGGCTGATTCTGCTGCTCTTGCTTGCGGGCACGGTGGATCGTCAGGAAGAAGGCCTCATCGCCCGTGGCAAGCGCGCGTTTGACCCGTTGCGCACCAACCGCGCTGAGTTCTACGCCTTCTATCTCTTCTCGCTGACTGGGTTGATGTTGTGCGCTTCAGCAGATGACCTGATCTGGCTCTTTCTGGCGCTTGAGCTGACGAGTTTGCCGACGTACATCATGGTGACGCTGTCGACCAGCGCCAATAAGAGTCGCGAATCCGGCGTGAAGTACTTCTTCCTGGGCGCGCTTGGAGCGTCGATTTTCCTCTTCGGCTTCGCGTTCGTCTACGGCGGCACGGGCACGACGAATCTCAACGCGATTCACGCATCATTCATGCAAAATGGCATTAATGGGATCGCGTTGGCGGGTCTGGTGATGTCGCTGGTGGGCCTGGGGTTCAAGATCGCCTCGGTGCCGATGCACTTCTACACGGCCGATGTCTATGAAGGTGCCGCCGCGCCGGTGACGGCGATGCTGGCCTTTGTTCCTAAGACCGCGGGCTTTATCTCGATTCTTCTACTGTGCGCCACGATCGGCTGGCAGTATGTCCCCGGCGGCGAGACGGCGCTCATGCCCGCCGTAGGCGTGCAGAATGTGGGTGGCACCGCGCTGCCCGAGCCCATTCGCGTCCTGCTGTGGGTGATCGCCGCGATGACGATGACCGTCGGCAATGTGCTTGCGGTGATGCAGACCAGCATCAAGCGCATGCTCGCTTATTCATCCATTGCGCACTCCGGTTACATGCTTGTTGGCGTGATCGTCGGGCCGGGCAACAACACCTTTGCCACCAGTGGCGTCTCCGCCGTGATGTTCTATTTGCTGGTGTATGGCGTGATGAACGTCGCTCCCCTGGCGGTGGTGGCTTCGCTGGAGAAGCCAGCGCGTGGGGAGGATGATCCGACCGAACCAGAGACGTTGGACGATCTGCGTGGTCTTTGGAAGCGTCGCCCAGCGCTTGCCAGCATGATGGTTATTGGTTCATTGGCACTTCTGGGATTCCCCCCTTTGCTCGGCTTCTTTGGCAAGGTTCCACTGTTCACCGCGGGTATTTCCGCGGGTGAGATTGCCCTTGTCATCATCCTGGGTCTGAATTCCGCCATCGGCGCGTATTACTACTTGCGTCTTGCGGCGATGCCGTTCCTGGCTGAAGCACCGGGTGCGGTTCCTGCCGAGGCGTATGACCTGCATCCGCGCACCTCGCGCACCTTTGCCGCGGCACTCTCAGCAAGCGCGGCGGTGGTGCTGGCGCTGGCTGGCAGTCAGCTCATGGAAGTGTCCGCAAAGGCGGGCTTTGTCGATTCGCGCGTCAATGGCATGGACAAGCTGCAGCCGTTCAAGCCCAAGCTGACATCCGTGGAAGAGGGGGGACGGCCGGCTCGTGGTGCCGGTGGTGTGGAAGCTCCGGCACACTGATGCGTCAATCGGCGCGTTGGCTTCGCTACCATTGCATCCATGTCGGTGGCGAGTGATTCCATTTCGGGAAGTCTGCAGCACTTGATGTTGCCCAACGCCGCGCGGCTCGCGGAGTTGATTTCACAGGCGCGCGCCACGCATCCGGGTATGACCGTCGCCATCCCCATGATGGTGCGGTTGCTTGCGGATCAATTAACGCCGGTCTTGGCCTATCGCCGCCTGGTCAGCCAGGATCAACGCGAAGCACCCTCATTCCTCTTTGAATCCGTGGAAGGTGGAGAGCGTCAGGGGCGGCACTCGATACTGGGTGCGCACCCGGTGCTGATGATCTCTGCACGGCGCGAAGGGCCCGGGGGCGGACGTGTGACTTGCGTGGTGAGTGATCCATCGCGAATCACCTCGTGCGTGCCGAATGCCGGTGAATCGCCGCTGGATCTGGTCAGGCGGATCGGAGCCGAGCTTGTACTTGCCAAGCCAGAAATGCCTCGCGATCAGACATTTCCCGCGACATTTCTGGGCGGCTGGGTGGGATACGCGGCGTACGACAGCGTGAGATCAGTCGAGCCGGATTCGCTGAACCATCCGCCGCCGGATGATCGAAATCTGCCAGAGCTGAGCTTCGGTCTGTATGACGGCGTGGTGATCTTTGATCACGTCGACAAGCTGGTGTATGTCGTGCAATTGGTGCTGGTGCGAGCGGATGAGGAGATCGCGCCGGCGGTGGGGCGGGCGTCGGACAAACTGGCGCAGACATGCGAACAGGTGCAGCGACACTCCCGGCCGTTGCCTGCGGGCGTCATGAACGCGGCTCCGCCGCGCGGTCATGTGCAAAGCAACATGACTCGCGAGCAACACGCCCAGATGCTGGACAAGGCTAAAGAGTTCATTCGCGCGGGTGATGTCTTTCAGGTGGTGCTTGGCCAGCGATTTGAGCGACGCTCCGTGGTGGACCCCTTTGATGTCTATCGCGCGCTGCGCGTGGTGAACCCCAGCCCGTACATGGTGTATTTGCAGGCGTCGGGGTGCATTCTGGTGGCGAGCAGTCCGGAGATTCTCTGCCGCGTGAGAGCGACGGGCGGCGGAATGCAGGTGACCAATCGGCCGCTAGCGGGAACGCGTCGGCGCGGATTGACGACCGCCGAAGATGCGGCACTTGAGCAGGAATTGCTGGCAGACCCCAAAGAGCGGGCCGAGCACATCATGCTGGTTGATCTGGGTCGAAACGATGTAGGCAGGGTGAGTGATCCGGGAACCGTCGATCTTCCTTCGATTATGGAGATCGAGCGATACAGCCATGTCATGCACATTTCCAGCACCGTGACAGGCACGTTGCGGCACGATCAGGATTGCTGGGATGCGTTGGGGGCCGCGCTGCCGGTCGGAACCATCTCCGGCGCGCCCAAGGTGCGGGCCATGCAGATCATCGATGAATTGGAGCCGGTGCGGCGCGGGCCGTATGGCGGCGGCATGGGATACGTAGGTTTGGATGGCCAGATGGATATCGCGCTGGCGCTGCGGACAATTGTGGTGCCATTGGCTGCACGCGAGGGCGGCCAGTGGGTGTATCACCTGCAGGCGTCGGGAGGAATCGTGGCGGATTCGAATGCGGATGATGAGTATCAGGAAACCGTGAACAAGGCCGCGGCATTGGCGCGTGCGATCGACGTGGCGGAAGCGGCATTTGCCAATCAGCATGAGGTGACTTCATGAGCGATGAACACGACGCACCAGCACCACCCCCTCCGCCGTCCACACAAACGCAGACTCGCACGGCAGTGGCCGAGGAAACTCGCAGCAAGCAGCCGGTTCCCTGGAATGTCGTGCTGTTGGACGATGATCATCACACGTATGAGTATGTGATGGCGATGATGATGAAGCTCTTTGCAATGGATGAGGTGCAGGCGTACAAGGTCGCATGCACGGTGGACAAAGACAAGCGGGCCGTGTGCCTGACCACCCATAAGGAACGTGCGGAATTCAAACGCGACCAGATCCTGGCCTTTGGACGGGATCCGATGATGGCTTCAAGCGTGGGGTCGATGTCATCCATCATCGAGCCCGCCGAGTTTGATGGAGATGACAACAAGGATCAGGCGTGAAGCAACTGGTGATTCAGACCGAGCACCTGGACCCTGAATGTGCCGCGTGGCTGGGTGAACGGTGTGAGTTGGTGCAATGTGGCGTGGACGATGTACGCGCCACGGATCTGCTGGCTCGGGCCAGCGGCTTGGTGGTGCGGACGTATACGCAGGTGAATGCTGCATTGTTGGATCGGTGCCCGAATGTCAAAGTCGTAGCACGCGGCGGCGTGGGCTTGGACAACATCGACGTTGCAGAATGTCGTAGAAGACGCGTCAAGGTTGTGTATACACCCGAGGCCAATGTGCAGGCCGTGACAGAGTATGTGATTGCATTGATGATGGACGCGGTGCGACCAAGGGTGGATCTCACAGCGCCGGTCAGTGCGGCGGAGTGGAACACGCTGCGCCGGACGTTCGTCGGCAAGAAGCAGATCAGCGAACTGGTGTTTGGTATCTACGGATTCGGCCGCATCGGGCGGCGCGTGGCGCGTGTCCTCTCGGCGATCGGTGCTCACGTGATGTATCACGACCTCTTGTCGATGCCGCCGGATTGGCGATCAACGGCTCGCCCGGTGCTGCGCGAAGAGCTGCTGGCCCAGTCCGATGTCATCACGCTGCACGTGGACGGGCGCGAGGAGAATCGGCATCTGATCGATTCCTTCGCGCTGGGGCGGCTGAAATCCGATGTCACGTTGATCAATACCTCGCGCGGCACAGTGATTGACCCGAATGCTCTGGCACGGTTCCTGAAGGAGAACTCCAAGGCCAGGGCAACTCTGGATGTGCATGATCCGGAACCGATCGAGGCAGGAAGCCCGTTGCTGGGGTTGCCCAACGTGCGCCTACTGCCACATCTGGCATCGTGCACATTGAGCGCCCAGCGCGAGATGGCGTGGGTTGTTCGGGACGTTTGGCGAGTATTGAATAATGAGCATCCGGAGTTTGAAGCGCCTGAGGTGTAGGTCGAGCGCCTTCGCGTGTGTGTAGTGTGGTGTCACGCACGCCCTGCAAGACTGCCAACACGGAGAGAAGTGCTGTTGGCAACCTTGCCAATTAGCCGGTCCGAATAACAGCAAGACCGCCAAGGGGCTCACCACAAAATTTGGCAGTCTTGACAACCTTGTTGTGGCCGTGTGACCCGCTTCGACTTCGAGATCCACCGGTTCAAGCCAACAAATCCACGCTTGGCAGTGCGAGGTCGCGTTTCCTACCCTCTCCTCCCATGTCTTCTGCTGATCCTATTGCCATCTTGTCCGCACGCTTTGTCGCCGCTATTCGCGCTGCTTTCCCGGAGTTGACCGGCGATGTTGATTCATTGGTGACTGTGAACAAGAACCCGGCGCTGGGCGATTTTCAGTCCAACGCCGCGATGGGATTGTCCAAGCGAGTCGGAAAGCCGCCGCGCGAGATCGCCCAAGCGATTGTGGCCAAACTGGACATCTCCGATATCGCCCAGCCGTTCAATGACAAGTCCGTTGCGGGTCCAGGATTCATCAACATCACGCTGAAATCCGCAGCATTGGCCTCTTCCTTGTCAGCTCTGGATGCGCCTGGACTGGGTGTGCAGCAGACCGCGAACGCGACCATCGTCGTCGATGTCTGCGGCGTGAATCTCGCCAAGCAAGCTCCTATCGGTCACCTCCGTTCCATCGTCATTGGTGATGCTCTCGCTCGCACCTTTGAGCGTCAGGGCATCCGCGTCATTCGCCAAAACCATGTCGGTGATTGGGGTCTTCCCATTGCGATGGTGACGGGCAAATTGATGAAGGAGCAGGCGGCGGGGCGGCTGAACCCTGCCGCGCTGACGCTTGATCGCCTGGAAAAGCTCTACAAGCGCGCCCAGCAGGAATGCGAGCGCGACCTGGCCGGGCTGGAAGCGGTCAAGAAGTTCGGACTTGGCCCCAAGGCTTTGGCTGAGCTGGAAGAGCAGGTGAATGGCGCGACCGAGGCCTTCACCGAAGCGCGGCAGACTTTGGTTCGCCTGCAATCACAAGATCCCGCCACGATCGCCGTGTGGAAGGCGATCTACGACTGCACCATGACTGATGTGCTCGCGGTGTGCAAGCGTCTGCATGCCAACGTGACCAATGAAGCGACAGCAGGCGAATCCAGCTATGCCGATGAGCTTGGTCCGCTGGTGGATGATCTGGTGAAGCGCGGCATCGCCGAGGAGTCAGACGGCGCTTTGGTTGTCTTTGTTCAAGGCACGCGCAACGGCGAAGATGGCCAGCCGATTCGCGAGGCGTGTCTGGTGCGCAAGAGCGATGGCGGATACCTCTACGCCACCACCGACCTTGCCGCGATTCGCCGCCGCGTGCAAAAGCTGGGAGCCGGTCGTGTTGTCTACGCCGTGGATGCTCGCCAAGCCCAGCACTTTGACCAGGTCTTCAAAGCCGCCACTCGAGCCGGATATGCCACTGGAAGCAGTGGGGCGGTGGCGCGGATGGATCATGCCGCGTTCGGCACGGTCCTGGGGAAAGATGGGAAACCTTTCAAGACCCGTAGTGGCGAAAGCGTCAAGCTCAACGATGTCATCGAAGAGGCAGTGCAGAAGGCGCTGACCGAAGTGGCGAGCCGCAACGCCGAGATGCCCGCAAGTCAGCAGCGTGAAATCGCTGAGGTGCTGGGTGTCGCGGCATTGAAGTATGCCGATCTTTCCAACGATCGCGTCAAGGACTACGTCTTTGACTTTGATCGCATGGTGGCGTTTGAAGGCAACACGGGCCCGTACCTCTTGAACGCGCTGGTGCGCATCAAGAGCATTTTCCGCAAGGCGGCGGAAAAGGGAGTTTCCGGCGAATGGAAACACGTTGCATTTGCTCCCACGACAAGCCAGGAAAAGACGCTGGCACTTGCCTTGCTGCGTTATCCAGGCGTGATCGAGCAGGTAGCCGACGCTTTGGAACCACATCGCCTCTGCGGCTATCTCTATGACGTTGCTTCGGCCTTCGCCAGTTTCTACGAAGCGTGTCCGGTGTTGAAGGACGATGTTTCACCATCGATCCGCGATGCCCGCTTGCGCTTGTGCGATCTGACGGGCCGCGTGCTTTCCGACGGCTTGGTGACCTTGGGCATTCCGCCTTTGGAACGAATGTGATCTGGACATTGGATGAGGCCTACCTTCCCATCCCATGTTCAAATCCATCAGCATCGTTTCCAACGGCTCCCCCTCCACGCTCGTCCTTGGCTATTTCAAGGATGCCAAGCTCGATAAGCACTCCGCTTCGCGCGATATCGGCGGCGTCGCGGCGGCCGCGCTTACTCGCACGGAATCCACCGGCGATCTGGGAACAGTGAGCGAGGCATATCCTACCGGCAAGGGAAGCGTGAACCGCATCGTGCTGGTGGGCTTGGGTGCCAAGGACAAGTTTGAAGCGGGTTGCATGCGGTCCGTCGCCGCGGCGATCGGTCGTCGCATGGTTGCCAACAAGGACACTGGTCTGGTCGAGGTCGATCTTTCCGGAGCTCTGGGCGAAGTCAAGAAGTTTGATGCCGAGGCGGGGGCTCAGTCGTTTGGCGAGGGACTCGGCTTGCTCGGCTGGGTCTGCGACCATTTCAAGGGGACGGGTCAGAAAGAGCCGATCAAGCGTCTGCCGTTGAAGGTCAAGGTCGCCGCGGGCGACATCGCCCAGATCAAACGCGGCGTGGCGATCGCGGAGAGTGCGAACTTCTGCCGCACGCTCAGCCAGACTCCCCCCAATGTGGCGACCACGGGCTGGATGGCTCAGCAGGCAACCAAGATGGCGCGGCAGACCGGCCTGAAGGTCAAGATTTTCGAAGGCGACGACCTCACCCGCGAACGCTTTGAAGGGTTGATCAACGTTGGCAAGGCCAGCGAAAACAAGCCCTGCATGATCCGTCTTGAGTATCGCCCCGCCGGCGGCGGTCGCGGCAAGCCCGCTGTTCTGGTCGGGAAGACAATGACGTATGACACCGGTGGTCTTTCGCTCAAGATCAACAACGGCATGGTGGGCATGAAGCGTGACAAGGACGGCGGATGCGCAGTCCTTGGCGCGATGCACGCTATCGCCACGGTGATCAAGCCTAAGCGTCCGGTGATTGCGTTCCTCGCCGTGGCGGAGAATTCCATCAGCGACGAGGCGTATCGCCCCGATGATGTGCTCACCTATCGCAACGGTGTGACGGTGGAAGTGACCAACACGGATGCCGAAGGACGCCTAGTTCTGGCGGATGCCCTGTGCTGGGCTTGTGAGAAAGAGAATCCGGCGTACATCGTCGATCTGGCGACTCTGACGGGCGGTGTGGTGGTCGCGCTGGGTTCCACCTACGCAGGCATGTTCTGCGAAGATGACAACCTTAGGGCCAAGATCGAGCAGGCCAGCAAGGCCAGCGGCGAACGCGTCTGGCGTCTGCCCATGCACGAGGAGTATCGCGAACTCATGAAGAGCCCCATCGCGGACATCCTCAACAGCAACCCCAATCGCAAGGCCCATCCCATTCAGGGCGCGGCATTCCTGTCGTACTTCGTCAAGGAGAACATCCCGTGGTGCCACCTCGACATCGCGGGAGTGCACGCGACCGAAAGCAACAAGGGCATGTTCGTGGATGGCCCGACAGGTTGGGGCACCCGCTTGCTTGCCGCGATGTTTGATGCCGAGTGAAGCCGCTGAATCTGGCTTACCTCGGCATGGCGACAACGCTGATGTTGGTGACAGGGGGCGGCACACCAAGGCCGCCCTTGTCCATGGCATTCTTCACGCTTGCCAGGAGCACTGGCTTGGCCGTGGCGAATCGCGCTGTGGTGATCCACACGCCGATCGTCCACGTCGGAGCGGGTGCAATCTCGCTCAGCGCGACACCCGGAGCTGGGTCACTCAGGGCCCCCTCATAAGACGACACAAACTGCTGCGCAGCGGCTTCAAGGGCACGTTGTGCCTGAGCCAGATCAAGCGCCGGAGATGTCTGCACTGTCATGGTGAGGCAGCGACGCTCATGGTGCGATTGATTCTCGATCACGCCGCCGCAGATCGCGCCGTTGGGCACAATCACGCGGCGATTGTCGCCGGTATCCAGATTGGTCGTGAAAAGATCAATCGATTCCACCACACCCGCCTGACCAGCCACGATCACCGAATCACCAACCTTGAATGGGCGGAAGATCAGAAGAAGCACGCCGCTGGCCAGGTTGCCGAGGTTGCCCTGCAATGCCAAGCCAACCGCCAAGCCGATCGCTGCGATCACGGCCGCAATCGTGGTCGCCTGAATGTCGAGCACATTGAGGCAGATGGTGACCGAGAGGCCCAGCACGGCCCATTTGGCGAGATTGCCGAGGAATTTGCCCAGCGTGGCATCCACATGTGCCTTGGCGGTGGCGGTGATGATGACGCGCCGCACCCAACCAGCAATCATCCAGGCGATGAAGAAAATCACCAGTGCCGCGACGATCGATGGGCCTTTGGCCACACCCCAGTCAAATGCCTTTTCCGCCAGCCGCGCAGCCCAATCCACACCAGTTGTCGCCTTCGCAACTGCTGCAGCGCCCGCATCCGCTGCAGAAGTCGACGCGACCTCCCCCTGATTGGCCACCCCCTCAGCCGTCTTGTTGATGATGCTCGCCTTGTCCGCCGCCGTCTGCAACGCCAAAACCAGAGATGTCAGCATAAAAACCCCGTTTCTAATATCGTTTCGCGCTCATCAGAGCGCTGTGGCGACAGAATACGCTTACGCCATGTCCGTTGATGCCCTTGCCGACATGAAGGTTGCCCTGATCGTTCCCGCTGCGGGCTCTGGCTCGCGTTACAGCGCCACCGGCGGGTTGCGCAGCAAGCTGGATGAAGATCTCGGTGGCCGTCCCGTGCTGCAAAGAACGCTTGAGGCGTTCGTCAACCACCCCGAAATCGGACCGATGATCCGCGTCATCATCGTTCCTGGTCCTCATGAGCCCGATGCCTTTTCTGAGTTCAAACAACGTCACGGTGATCGTCTCGGCATCATGGGGGCTCACCTGTGCAGAGGCGGCGCCAAAGAGCGATTCGAAAGCGTGCAGGCGGCGTTGTCTCATCTCAATTCACTCCCCAACGCTTCGGAGATCACTCACATCGCCGTGCACGACGCGGCACGCCCCTGCATCGGTATTGACCTGATTCAACGAATCTTTGAGCGTGCGGCACGTGTCCCTGCCGTCATTCCCGCTCTGGATGTCTCCGATACGTTGAAGAAAGTTCGCGAAGAGGCGTACGCTGCCAACGATGATGATCCAGTCGCGAGAATTCTCGGCGGCGATACCGGGCCGAAATTACGCCGCATCGTTGCCAGCGCGGTAGATCGCCGCGATGTGATCATGGTGCAGACGCCGCAGATCTTCTCGCGAGATCTCTTTCAGCGTGCGTATGCGCAGAAGGATCTCTCATCCACTGATGATGCCGGGCTGATTGAGCGTTTAGGAGAGGATGTCGAGGTCGTTCCCGGCGATGCTCGCAATATCAAGATCACGCAGGCGGCAGACCTCGCCCTGGCGCGAGCCATTCTCGGTGTCTCCGGCCCCGCAGAGCGGCCCGTTCATAAGCGGTTCTGAATTCGTGCTTACGCCGCGGCGGCCCAGTCGGCCAGCTTCTGCGCGTGAATCGTCTGCTTTCCCACCCAGCGCTGGCAAGCACCCACAATCGCAGCGCTGGAGATAGGCTTGGTGAGATAGTCGTCGCACCCTGCGTCCAGACACTTCTCGCGATCGCCACTCATCGCATGCGCGGTGAGTGCGATGATCGGCGTATAGAAGGCGTGCCGGCGCAACATCGTTGCGGCCGCATAACCATCAAGCTCCGGCATCTGCATATCCATCAGAATCAGGTCGAAGGGACTTCCTGCATCGCGTGCCGCCAGGGCACTTTCCATGGCGATGCGCCCGTTCGCAGCAAACTCCACCTTGGCTCCTGATCGTGTGAGGTGATAGGCGATCAGGCGCTGATTGTCCGGGCCATCTTCGGCCACCAGCACTCGGCACTGCAGGGGACTGGTGGACAACAGGTGAGCCACCTGACGACTGTGAGCGGCGCTGTGTGCCGCGGCGACTGCTTCGGGAAGTGTTGAGGCGAGCGGCGCGGTCAGATCAGCTTCAATATTCAGGTGAACGACAAATGTCGAACCCTGCCCCGGCGTGCTCTCCACCGTGATATCGCCCCCCATGGCCCGCGC
>CAYTYD010000029.1:0-18376 GCA_964441555.1 uncultured Phycisphaeraceae bacterium
GTGCCAACTTCAGTGCTCGCTTTCGGCATGGATTTTTCCATCTGGCAGCTCCTGATCATTCTGTGCATCGCCCTGTTGCTGTTTGGTGGCCGCTTGCCCGAGGTGATGCGAAACATGGGACGCGGCGTGACCGAATTCAAGAAGGGCCTGCGTTCGATGGAAGACGACGTCAACACGTCGTCACAGCAAGGAATGCAGCAGCCGTACAACCCTCAGCAGTATCAGCAGCAACTGCCTCCGGGGCAGGCGCAAGGTCAGTACCAACAGCCCCAGGGTCAGCCGGTGTATCGGGCACCTGTGCAGCAAGGCCAGCATGATCAGCAGGGCCAGCAGGGCTATCCCCAGCAGGGTGGGTATGTTCCTCAGCAGCAGTACGCTGGTGGTCAGCAAGGTGGTCCGCAGGCGGCGCCATATCCCCCCCAGCAGCAGGGCGGCTACCAGCCCTATCCGCCCCAGCGTTGAGCGAATGCACTGGCGAACGAAGCTCATCATCGAATCGAGTAAAAAGAAAACCGGGCTTCCTTCGAGGGGAAGCCCGGCTTGTTTTTTTAGGAATCAGATCGTGATCAATCAGGCCTCTTCGCCAACGGCCCAGCGGAAGAACGCAACGATGCGGGCTTTGGGCCCGACCAACTCCTTGATCTTCTTGGCGGGATCACGGATGAAGGGCTGTTCGACAAGGGCGATTTCCTCGTAGAACTTGCGCATGCCGCCTTCGACCATCTTCTCGGCGATCTCCTTGGGCTTGCCGCTGGCCATGGCCTGCTCGATGCGGAAGTTGCGTTCCTTGTCGACGACGTGCTGAGGGAGCGAGTCGGCGGTCACGGCAATGGGACGAGGATCGGCTGCCGCGATGTGCATGCAAATGTCGCGGAGGGTTTCATCGCTGATGCTGCCCTCGGCCTGAACCAGCACGCCGGTTTTGCCGTCGTGGTGGACGTAGGTTCCAAAGGCGCCGGTGCCAGGGTCCTGGGTCAGCTTGTGGGCGCGGGCGATGGAGCAATTTTCGCCGGTGGAGATGCGGACTTCATCGACCGCAGCAATCATGGCGGGCGAGGGAGCGATCTGACCGGAAGGGCAGGAAATGGCCAGCTCGGCCACCTTGGTGGCTGCGGCCTGGAATTTCTCGCTCTTTGCGGTGAAGTCGGTCTCGGCGCGAACTTCGACGATGGTCGCAGCTTCGCGGCTGGTGGCAACCTTGATAGCACCTTCGCCGGCGGCGCGGCCGGCGCGGCTGTCCATCTTGCCCTTGAGCTGCTTGCGCAGAATTTCTTCTGCTTTTTCCACGTCGCCGTTGGCCTCGTGGAGGGCTGCCTTGCAAGCCATCATGGGGAGGCCGGTTTTGTCGCGAAGCTTCATCACGTCTTTGGCGTTGATCTCTGCCATAAAAGGAACTCCGTTGCGATACACGTTTCAAGACGCACCAGTCCGGTGTGGAGTGGCGCGGGATCGGAATTGGGACTCGGAATGGGAGACGAATGTCACCCAAGAAACACTGTGCGATTCACTCAGTTCGCGGCGCCAGCCGTGGCGTCGTCGGCCTTGAACTGGGCGCGACGGCTGCGGCGTTCGCGCTGTTCGCCCGAGGGAGCAGCGTCGCCTGCCGCAGGGGCGGCCTGTTCGCGGCTCTGCTTGCCTTCTGAAACGGCGATGCAAAGTTCGCGGACGATGACATCGATGGCGCGCATCGAGTCGTCGTTGCCGGGAATGGCGATGTCGACGAGATCAGGATCGCCGTCGGTGTCGATCAGGCCGATGGTGGTGATGCCAAGCTTCTTGGCCTCGCGGATCGCGGTGATTTCGCCCTTGACATCAAACACAATCAGGATGCCCGGGAGCTTGTCCATGTTGCGGATGCCTTCGAGGTTGCGGAGAATGCGGCGTTTCTCGCGGCGGAGCTGAGACTCCATCTTCTTGGAGTACTTGGTGTCGGTCTGGCCCTGGGCCTCGATGGCCTCGAGCTCTTCGAGGCGCTTCAGGCGTGAGCGAATGGTGCGGAAATTGGTGAGCGTGCCACCGAGCCAACGCTCGCTGACGTAGTGCTGCTTGACATCCTTGACGCGGGTTTCCAGCACGGCCTTGGCCTGACGCTTGGTGCCGACGAAGCAAACGTCTTTGCCATCGCTGATTGTCTTGGTGATCAGGCGCTTGGCAAGAAGGAGACCCTTGACGGTTTCCTTGATATCGATGATGTGGATGCCGTTGCGCTTGCCGTAGATATACGGCTGCATCTTCGGGTTCCATGCGCTGGAGCGCTGGCCGAAGTGAATGCCCGACTCGATGAGATCCTGAACCAGAGTGTTTGCCATCGAACTACCAAACCTTTCGTACAGCGACACCGGCAGAGTCGGAACCGTCGGCGGGCGATGGAGATCGCTTCGCTTCGACCTGCACTTGGGCGCTTCAAGTGATTTCGCCTGAGATTCGATCTTGGCGAAACGATGCGTATTGCTCGTGAACGCGGAAAAGAATGCCGCGGACTGAGGCAGCGAGTCGGTCCTTTCGCTGCAAACGAGTATAGCCATCGGATCGCTGCTGAGCCAAGATTGATTGGTTTGTGTTTGGGAATTTGCGCGTCCGAATAACCATGGGGTTTTCCCGGTGGAGTGGGGACGAGGATTCCGGATGCTCCCGATTTTGGTGAACGGGAGGGGAGCGAGTCTCACTTGGGTCCCAAAAAAGGACGACTGAGAGGAAGTTGGAAGCAGGTTGATGAAGGTTGCCCGACGGTCCATGCCATTGAGAGAGGGGGTTCCGTGGAACAATCTGAAGCTCTGATCGTGCGTCGGCACTCGCGCTTGGATGTTTCGTTGCGCTGCAAAGTTGCCATTGATGACGAACACAAAGCACTGGTGCGATTCACGTCAGCCGGTCACGGCGGGTGGATTGACGCCGATGTGATTGATCTCTCTGCGGGCGGGTTGGCGTTCATCGCCGGAGTTTTCATTCCCAAACGTTGCCGCGTGAATGTGCGGATTGTGTCGGTCGAGGACGCGTTGGCACCGTTGGTTGAATTGGCCATTCGCGTGCAGCGGGTGCAGATGACCGATCGCCGTCCGGCGTATCTGATCGGCGGAGCTTTTGACCGTGCTTCGGCGGAGCAGATTGCTCAAATCGAAGGGTTGATTCAGCAATTCTCATAACCGAGCGATCCATGGACACCAACTCCTTTCTCCTACGCACGTTGATTGCAGACAAACTCATTTCCGAGCGAGATGTGGTGCGCGCGCAGGAGCGATCGGGCGATCCACTGGAATCGCTTGTCAATCTTGGTGTCATTTCACATCGTTCGCTGGCGATCACGCGTGCCAAGGTCTGCGAGTACCCGTTTGTCGATCTGCCGCTGTATGAGATTGAGCACAAGAATGCGGGAATGTTGCCGCGGGCAATGGCGGAGAAGTACCAGGTCTTCCCGCTGTTCGTGTTTGAGCAGACTGTCACAGTGGCGATGCTGGATCCGCTGAATCTGCTGGCGATCGATCAGGTGCGTCAGATCGTCAAACGAGAAGTCGAGCCGGTGGTGTGCGATGCGCAACTTCTGAAAGGATTGATTGCCCGCGCGTATTCGCTGGGACAGAGTGGAGTTGCCGCTAAGACATCGGAACCGGGATCGGATAAGGAATTGACCACGGGTGATGAGCCGATCGTGGCGGCGACACAACAGATTCTGATGGCGGCGCTGGAAATGGGCGCGAGCGACATCCACATCAATCCTGATGAAGAAGTGCTCCACCTTCGGTATCGCGTCGATGGCACGCTTCGTCCCTTGCAGGGGCCGCCGAAAGACATGCACGCGGGCATCGTGCAACGCCTGAAGGTTCTTGCCAAGCTGGATCTGACGCAGACCCGCAAACCGCAGGATGGCAAATTCCGATTCACATGCAATGACACGTATGTGGATATTCGCCTTTCGACATTGCCCACGATTCACGGTGAGAACGTGGTCATGCGTCTGCTGCGATCTGCCAGTGCCGTGGGGAGTGTCAAAGATCTGTCAATGCCCGATGACATGACGGGGTGGTTTGAAGAGTGCATCCGAAAGCCTCACGGCATGATTGTGGTGACAGGTCCAACGGGGTCTGGCAAGACCACCACGCTGTACACTGCGCTGGCGGCGGTGAATTCTCCCAGTCGAAATATCATGACGATCGAGGATCCGGTGGAAATCCGGCTTCCACTGGTACGCCAGATTCAGGTGAATCATGAGGTGGGGCTCACTTTTGCATCAGCACTGCGGTCGATTCTGCGGCAGGATCCCAATGTGGTGCTGGTGGGTGAAATCCGAGATGAAGAGACCGCCAAGATCGCCATTCAAGCCGCGCTGACCGGGCACCTGGTGCTCTCGACGCTGCACACGAATGATGCACTGGGTTCCTTGCCAAGGTTGAGGGCGTTTGGCGTTCCGGGATATGCGATCAACAACGGATTGCTGTGCTGCGTGGCGCAGCGACTGACCAAGAAGGTTTGCCCGCAGTGCGCGGTTTCGGATGTTGAGGACGCCGATCGAGTTGCTTCCTTTGGCTTGAATGCGGACGAAGCCGCAGGCCTGCGTCGCGGCGCGGGTTGTCCGGATTGTGGAAATATCGGCACCCGGGGACGCATGGCCGTCTTTGAGATGCTTCGCATCACTCCTCGCTTGCGGGCGTTGATCGAGAACGATCGTCCCATGACAGAAGTAGGAATCGCCGCAGGTATTGACGGGTTCCGTCCGATGTGGCATGACGGATTGCGGAAGGCACTTGCCGGGAAGATCCCGCTCTCTGAATTGGACAAGCTCAAGGCCGAGATGGAGTCAGAGCATCCCCACACGAATCAAAGCATGATGTCATCTGAAATGAGGCGAGCGGCATGAGCGAGCCAACTTTCAATTACACGGCAGTTTCTGCCCAGGGCGTGCGTTCATCCGGTCAGGTAACGGCGGCGACTGTCGCTGACGCATTACGCAAGCTCAGTGTGCAGGGCTTGACTCCGTTGCAGGTGTCTCCGGCGAAAGAGCCGAAGGCACTCTTCAGCTTCCAGCAGGGAAAGATCACTCCGGAGATCGTGGCTCAACTGACGCGTGAACTTGCCGTGCTGCTGGAAGCCAAAATTCCTCTTGCGCAGGGGCTGGCAGGCATTGCAGACACGGAAAGAAACCCCGCTCTCCAGAGCATGTTGCGAGACGTAGCGGCAAGCATCGAAGCGGGCTCACCCTTGACCGAAGCACTGCGTCCGCACGAGCGTCACTTCGGCCAGGTGTACATGGAGACTCTGAGGGCCGCCGAGCGTTCGGGCGATCTGGTGGGAGTGATGCGGCTGTTGGCTGAACTTCTCGACAAGATTCAGGAAACCAAACAGCTCATGCGGCGTGCGATGACGTATCCGATCATTGTGCTCTGTGCGATCACCATCGCCATTGCGGTGATTGTCATTTTTGTCATTCCCAAGTTTGCCGCAACGTTTGCCAGTCAGGGCGTGAAAATGCCTGTCATGACGCGTGTGCTTCAGGCAGTGGGGGACTCCGTGCGCGAGAATTGGATCGCCTACGGGATCACATGTGTCACGCTCGCGGTTGGTGCGGTGCTGTGGTTGAAAACCACCAACGGTCGTCACGCGCTCGAACACGCGTTGCTCAAGATTCCCTACATCAGTAGAATCGTTCTTGCTGTGACAGCCTCACGATTTGTGCGCGTCATGGGAATCGGGCTTTCCTCTGGACTGGACATCATCGATGCAATCGAGATCAGTGGTCGTGCCACCGGCCGTCCCCTGTTTGCTGCAGAGTGCAGGGTCATGTCAGAGCGTCTTCGAGGCGGTGAGCGGGTTGAAAGTGTGATCCGCTCCAGCAAGTACCTTCCAAACTTTGCCAAGCGCATCCTGGGCGCAGGCAAGGACAGCCGGGAAATGTCCAAATCCTGCGACATTGTGGCGTTTCACTATGAGCGTGAGGCCAGCCACCTGTCCAAGAACATCAACACGATCATCGAACCACTCATGACATTCGCACTTGCAGGAATCGTCCTAGTCGTCGCGCTGAGTGTTTTTCTTCCCATGTGGCAGATGGCTCGCATCCGTCACTGAATTGTGCGAGGGGGATTTCATGGTTTGGCAAAAATGCAGAATGCACGGGATTCGTCGATTGCGTCGGGGTTTTACTCTTCTTGAAGTCATGGTGGTCGTCGTCATCGTGGGAATTCTCGCCGCGATTGTGATTCCGAATTTCGGTGCGGTCCAGGCCGATTCCAAGGCCAGCGCCGTACAAAGCACGCTAGCTGGAGTGCGTTCCTCGATTGCTGGGTATCGCTCGACTGCATTGCTGCGAGGGCAGTCGCCGTATCCGACGCTCACCCAATTGAGCACTGTCGGCACCGTGATGCAGCAGGAAGTGCCCGCGAATCCATTCAACAAGCTGAAGGCGATTCAGCAGGTGTCTTTGGCCCAAGCGCAAGCCAGGACGGTGGTGAATCCCACGCGGTATGGCTGGAATTACTTCGTGGATAACAGTGCGAACCCTCCCGTGGTGTATTTCTACTGCAATTCAAGTGATGCGACAGGAGTTTCCGACGGTGCGGGGGGCACACTCGCGGCAAATCAGCTATGAACACTGAGCCTATTCCAATCGCGACTCGTCGTGCGCTCACACTGTTAGAGGTGGTGGTGACTGTTGTCGTTCTCGCCATAGTTGCCGGCGCGATGGTTGGCCCGTCGTCGCGTGCGATTGCCCAGACGCGGTTGGCGGGTGCGGAGGAGGAAATCTTCACGACCATTCTGACCGCCCGCTCACGTGCAATCACAACGGGACGCTCACACGGTGTCAGTATCGTGACGGCGCCGTCGCCATCTGTGACACCAGTCGTGCTTTCCGGGACAAGCATTGTGACCAGAAGTGATCCGCTCGATCCTGCTCCGGGGGCGGGTCGCTACAACCTCAACACCAGGTATCCTGGCCTGGGATTGTCGCTTGGTTCTGGTACTTCAACCGTCGTCTGGTTTGCCAGTGACGGAACTCCGGAACTTCGCGGCACCAATGGATTACGTACTGGCGCGGCAACAAGCGATACCACCATTCGAATCACCGGCGGGTCGGCAATAGTGATCCGAGCATTGTCCGGACTGGTGGAGAAGCAGCCATGATGCGGATGCGCAGCGCATTCTCTCTGCTGGAGGTTGTTGCCGTCGTTGTGGCACTCGCGTTCGCAGTGCCCGCGATGCTGATGTGGTTCGACGAGGCGACGACTTCTCAGATCGATGCTGTCAATATCAACAGGGCATCGACTCTTGGAAATGCGGTGATGGAAAATGTCATCGCGGATGTCGCCAGCACCGCCTCTGGCCAGGGATTCGCGGCATTGGCCAATCGCACGGCTTATCTGGATACTGCAACCACTGGATTGCGGGCCCGCTTGAGCGCGACCGCTTCACCATACACGTCGCTTGGATTCTCCTGGGATGTCACCATCGGTGCTCTCACTGATTATCGCGGAGTTGCCACCGGAAACACCCGTCTTGATGTATTTCGACTGGTCACAGTGACCGTGACGTTTCCTTCCGCTCGAGGAGGAACATTGTCCCTGCCCATACATTATCGAGCGACAGATCCAACATGACCGGAACCCACGCCACATCACGCGCCGGGATCAGCATGCTGGAAATGGTTGCCAGCATCGTGATCACCAGCATCATCGCCGTGACGGTGCTTCCTTTGGTGAACGGAGCCGTCGATGCACAGTCCAAGGCCGCGTCGATACGACTTGAAACTGAAAACCTGACGTATGCGATGGAACGCATGGTGCGAACGCTGCGTGATGCTCCTCCGGGGGCTTCTGCAGGCACGGTGGGAATCACGTCTGCCACGGCGACTTCGATAGCGTTGTCTGATGGTCGGCAATTCTCTTTGACATCAGGCGAACTCACAATGAGATCGTCCGGTATATCTGCGGTTCTGTGCCGCGGAGTGACTGCGTTGGAGCTTTCCCTTGTTGGAGAGGATGGAATGACATCGACTTCCGGCTCTCTGGACCGAACCAGAAGAGTTCACATCCGTCTCGCTGGGGCGACGACGGAAATTCGTTCAAGCGCGTTCATTCGGGTGGGGTTGACACCGTGAGTCAAGGCAGATCTCTCATTCGTCCGTCCACGCCGCGAGGACTTGCGATTCTCGTGCTGGTCGTCGTGCTGGCGCTGGGTACAGCCATCACATTTGGCACGCTCTCAGCGAGTAAGGATGATGCCTTGGTCGCCTCGTTGCGTGCCGAGACCGTACAGGCGTTCTATGCGGCGGAATCCGCCGAACTCGCTGCGCTCAAACTTCTGAAGCTGGGCGAGGCCCTCCCCGCATCCGGGGCATCGATTACCATTGGCACCGCACGTGCGACGTACCAGTCAGTACCAACGGGTAACACCGGCATGGTCACTGTTGATGGTTATTCCGGCGATGCGCGCCGTCGGATCCGCATCACCCTTGAGTGAGTTGCACCACCCGCTGGTAAGTCAATGGGCAATCGGGACGATATTCCATGTGGGGCTGACCCATCAATGGGGGGCGGTCCAGCACGCAGGAGACTCGATGTGGGACGAGCAAGCTCGATTGTCATTGGTTTGTTTCAAGGACGCATCGAAGTCGGCGTGCGCACCCATCGCGGCGTGGAATCTGTGCAATCCATGCCCCTGACCTCGTCGTGGGAGGACGCATGGAAGTCGGGGCTCATCGCATTCGATATGCCTCTCGCGGATCTTCTCAATCGGGTCAATGCTCGAGGCGCTCGCGCCACGATCTTCTATGCCAGCCCGGATGCAATGGCCGAGGTCAATGGGTTCCCCATGAATGCATCGGAGGCCATCGCTGCTTCAGAGTTGGCCCTTTCAGCCGACCCCACTCACACTAAAGTTGGGGTGGTCACAGTTGCGTGGCAGACTCAAGGTGCGAAATCCAAAACAGATATTCTGCATGCGACCGATCGAATCGATACCGCAGAGGTCGTCATTGCGTGGGCCAAGCGAGCGGGCTGTCGCGTTGTTGGATTGGTTCCGGCGGTTGCCGCGGACATTTCCGCCGCGCTGCGGGTGCTGAGTGAGCAGAGAATTGAAGGCCGCACGTGTGTGTTGTATGTCGGCGAAGACCGATCTGCCCTCGTTGGTCGCGTTGGAACTGAATTAGCGTTTGCGCGGTCGGTCGACACCGGCATTCGACTCTTTGCCGAAGCGATTGTGTCTGCATCACAAGGCGAAACTTCCCCATACACGGTGAGTCAGGCCTTGAGCTGGATCAAGGCCAATGGTGTCCCGGCTCGCGATGGGGCGTTGCCCAAGGGCGTGGATCAGGTGCGACTCGCCCAGCTCTTGACGCCGGTGCAGCAGCGATTCGTTGTGGAAGCAAAGCAGACGCTCCGCTTCGGCTTCGGTATTGATGCCGCGGCTGCCACATTGGTGATTCGGGGAGCTTGGGGGCCTTGCCTTGGTTTGGCCAAATTGCTCAGCGCTCAATTGGATACGGACGCGATGGACGCCGAGTGTCGACCCAGTGCTGAAGAGGGATTGCACGCCGCATCGCAATGGACTGGACCGACATTTCTGCCTCCCGGCGAATTGGCGAATCAGCGCCAGTCGCGTCTGTCCCGCTTGGTTGCCGGCGGGCTTGCGGCGGCGCTACTACTTGTCGTCGGCGAAGCTGGTTGGATTCGCTCCGCTCGTGCTGACCTTGATATTCACTTGCAGTCTCAGGAATCCGCTATCAGCGCGATGAATCAGACAATTGCAGCGACCCAGCAGGCCGCCAAACTGGCGCAGGAAGTGAATCTACTTTCCGCCGGTGTGTCGCTGAGCGATGCGGGACGCGTGGATTATCTGGCATTGCTCGGAGATTTGTCTCGACTCACGCCCCCGGGCATGCGCATTGCCGAGATTTCAACTGGCACAGTGCGGGAGTCTGCCGAACTGACGCTCCGCGGAACTGTCGTGGTGATGGATAATCAGCCCGATCCGATTTCTCCGTTTCTGGAGACTCTCCGCGCCAGCCCGGTCATCGCCTCGGTGGATTTGGGATCCACAAGACTCAGTGAAGAGAGCGGAAAGCGAGTCAAGGACTTCACACTGACTGCACGCTTGCGAGCATCACAAACGCTTCCGACCGGAGGTGCGCAATGAGCACAACTGCAACACCTTTGCACGGCGGAGATCAATTGCAGCGGCAGACCATCCTCCGCTGCGTGGTTGCGCTTGGCGTTGCCGTGCTGGCTTGGCAGATGATTACCAGATCTCAGCAGAATGGACTCGTTCAGGCCCGGGCTTCGTTGATTGCCAGAGACGAGCAGTTGGCGGCATTCGCCAATGCTCCCGCGGCAGCTTCAGACCTTGCAGCTGCGACCGAAGCCCTCACTCGGCAAGCCAAGCAGTATCGAACCCGGCTTGCTATCACCGCCGACACAGCCAAGCTTTACGAGAGCATTGGCAATCTGGCGCTTCGCCAGCAGCTTCGCATGGAGCGGATTGATCCCCTTCGAACGGCCGGGCAGTCTGCCGGCACCGCCGCAAAGGCTGGGTTCGAGATGACCGGGTACGCCATGGAAGTTGTGGGAACTTACGAAGGCGTCGCACGCTTTCTCGATCAAATGCAGTCGGCGCTTGGAGTCACTCGAATTGAGTCTTTGCGGATCGAGCCGGCAGCCATCGCTGGAAAGGATGGCTCTTTGGTCCGAGCAACCATTGAAACGCAGCATCTTCGTCTCCCCCCCGGGGGGATGAAGGTTGATACCAACCCGGATTCGCTTCCCGGTAGCGCAGTCGGAGGTGCGAAGTGAATTCCATGTGGCGATACCGACTTCTCTGCATGTCTGCCTGCGTGATTCCAGTCGCTGGTGCGATGCTCTCTCGTTATCTGCCAATTGGTCGCGGCCCGGCCTCTGCAGCTGCTGCGACCCCTGTTGACATGCCCGCTCCCTTCCATATGCCATCGTTGGATGGAGCCGGTTCAATCAGCACGGCTGCGCAGGCCATCGAATCTCTTCGATCAAAGCCCTTCGGAAAGACGCCGGTGTGGCTACCAATGCAACTTGATCCCGTGGTGTCGCAACAGCACGTCAGCAGTGAACCGGATTCGAGTCAATCGGACGCTCGCCGCAAGAACGCTCTTGCCGAATTGAAGACATTTGAAGTGTCCTCAATTTTGACGGGACGTCAGCCGCTGGCGGTCATGGCGGGCAAACCTCGCAAAGTCGGTGACGAGGTGCGGGGGTGGAAAATCACTGCGATCGATCCTGCCGCAGGAGTTGTGGACGTCCGGCACGATGAGTTTGGCACCGAACGCCTTCATCTGAAGAAGAAAGTGCTCGAAGAATCAGCGGCGGGTTCGAATGGCGTTCGCCAGACACCGTCTCGCTGACGTCGCATCGCTGGACCTGACAGCGTCGTGAATCATGTACCTCGCGAACAGGCGCCTGCCCCCTTGCCGCAGGGGCAGCAGCCGCCCACTCTGCCACCGGAAACGTTCGATCCGCCACTGCCGGCGACGCTCACAGTCGAAAGCACGCGTTTGAATACCCGGCCCAAGCCGTCTGGATCATCGACTGGCGCATCCGCCTGAGACATCGGCCTCAGCAACTCCACAAGGCGGATCGTTCCATCTGGACCGGGCGTTTGGCTCGCATACTCGTACATTGGCATTGGTTATCCCTCCTACTCCATTTTCGCTAGTTCGTCATCGGGAATTGCGCCGTTGTGATAGACCTTCTGTACGTCATCCAGCTCTTCCAGCGCATCAACGAGATCCATGAGTGCCTTGGCCTGTTCGCCTCGCACTTCAACGCGGTTGGCCGGAATCATGCTGATCGCCGCTTCGGCCACGTTCAGGCCAGCCCCCTCCAGCTTCTGCTTGATCGCTTCGAACGCCGCCGGGTCTGTGTACACGGTCCAGCCGCTCTCATCGTCCGCGGGCTCCTCGACGTCTTCAGCGCCGGCTTCGATCGCAATTTCCATCAGCGTGTCGCTGTTGATCTTTGCTGCCGGCGCGAGCGAAATCTCGCCGCGCTGCGAGAACATGTACGCCACCGATCCTGTGGCACCAACATTGCCTTCCGCATCTGAAAACGCCAACCGGACATCCGCGATGGTTCGCGTGCGATTATCCGTCAGGGCATCGACGATCACCGCCACGCCTCCCGAGCAATACCCCTCATAACGCATGGTTTCGAAGTTCTCACTTGCGCCCTCGCCTGTCGCTTTCTTGATTGCTCGGTCCACCGTGTCGCGGGGAATATTGGCATACCGCGCTTCATCCATGGCAAATCGAAGTGATGTGTTTGCCGAGGGGTCTGGTCCGGCTGAACGCGCGGCAACCATGACAGCGCGGATGATCTTGGTCCACACCTTGCCGCGCTTTTTGTCGACCACCGCTTTGCGGTGCTTCACCTTGCTCCATCGATTGTGCTTTGCCAACGTGGGGGATTCCTGAATAAGTCGTTAGGGTCTGGGTGAGATTGTTGGCTTGACTCTTTCGTTCGTCGATGCGCTCCATCCGCCGCATGAATCGCACAGCGGGATCTTGGACCCCTGTAACTCCCAATTCGCCAGAATCGTGGCGTCGCCATCCACTTCACCCTTTTCAACCGCAAACTCAGTGGTCACAGTCTCTTCCCAGGTGTTTCCGTCCATCATCACCGTCACCTCGTGACGCCCGCCTTTTCCTACCAACACAATTGGCACGCGCATTGCCCGTGGCTTCCCATCCGGATTGCTTTGGTCCACCTTTACCGTGTAGTGATGCCCGTCGTCGCTGCCCATATGCTCCATGACTGGATCGACCTTCACCGCTATCGTCGGCATCCCATACCGATACACCCAGTCATCAAAGAACCGCTCCAGGGCGTCACCACTCGCTTCTTCCAGGCAGCGCCGGAAGTCCCCGGTCTCTACCTCTCTATTCCGCCAACGATTCAGGTATTCCCGTGTGCCGCGCCAGAATGCGTCATCGCCCACATGTTGCCTCAGCATGTGCAGCACCCACGCTCCCTTGCCGTAGGGATCATCCGCCTTTTCAAACACATCGTCAGGATCGGCGTATACCGCGCTCGCCATCGGTTCCATGCGTCCTTCGTGCTTTGCGTAGCGTTCCGCAAGACTTGACCGGTATTTGAGTAAGCCATCGAGGTACGCTGCATGCTCGTTCCTGCCAGCTCGTTTGGCCGATTCCGCACTCCACAGTGATTCGGCGAATGTCGCCCATCCTTCGTTGAGCCACACATGCTCCCATGTGCGGCACGTCACCAGGTCTCCGAACCACTGGTGTGCCAATTCATGTGAGATCAGAGTTGGGTCTGCGGGCGAATCAACCTGCACCGCCGCATCCGTCAGCGTGGTGGCGCTGCTGTTCTCCATTCCGCCCCAGGGAAATGCCCGCACCGCTGTCTGCGAATATTTGTCAAATGGATATGGCTCATCGAACAGTTTCGAGAAGTACTCGATCATCTTTCCCGTCTCGCCCATTCGCTCTCTGGCGAGCCCGCCTTTCCCCGGGGCCACATACGCATCCACAGGCACGTCGCGCCCCGCAACGCCAGCGCCTTTGGCCGAATCAAGCTCAACTCGTTCAAATGTTCCCATCGCCACGCTGATCAGGTATGCCGCGTGCGGCTGATTCTGTTTCCATTTCCAGATCTGCAATCCCTCACCTGCGGGCTCTTCGATCCCGGCCAATACGCCGTTGGAAACCACCGTCACACCCCGCGGCACCCGCGCCGTCACAGCGCTCGTCATGCGATCGTTGGGAAAGTCATGGCAGAAGAACCACAGGTGATTCAGTTCCGCCTGCCCCTGGGAGTACAACATCGCGGCTTCTGGCGGGTTGGCCTCAGGGTCCGCTGGTACCCATACCAAACCTGATCCCAGTCTTCCCCCCAGCGTCAGTTCGTACGCAAACGACAGGGTCACTTCCTCGTCTCGCTTGAGTGGGGGTATTAGATCGATAGACAACTGTTCATTGCGATGGACGAAGACCATCCGCCGCCCAAGCGCCTCCATGGAAGTCACTTTGGCCCATTTGGGGCTTGGTCCATCTAATTCGATTGTTTCGGTCGCCTCCTTGATCCCGCGAATAACCAGGCGTTCCGCGAGGGTCACTTTGCCTGTATTCAAGTCCGGTACCGTCACATCCAAGTTCACGTGCACAAAGTCCACGATGGGTGGCTTCGCCCAATGTCGCTTCACCTGCTGGGCTCGCCCGGCCTTCGCAGCGGCTGAAGGCGATGCGACTCCGTTCGGGGATAAGGCCCCTGCCGGGGCTCCGACTGCCGCTGCCGGTTGGTTCACTTCGCCAATCTCAGACTTTGCGAAACTCAAGCCCGGTAACCCCGCGGCCATCCAAATTACCCACCTGATTGTCCATGTCTTTAGAATCTGCATTCCGAATCCTTGTCCGGGTTTGGCTTCCGACGCGGCACTCCAGTCACAACCTGTGAATTAGCTGCATTGCGATCCACATGCTCTTGAGGGTGCTTACACTCTGGGATGCCCCCCCAGACGATTTCCCAGGACGGTCAAACTCATCTGGAAGACCTTGAATTCACCCCGGTCCCTAGACCGGTCGCCTCGCGCGCTGGGGGTAAGCGCCCCCCGCCGCGTCAAGGTGGTGGCGGTGGGGGAGTGCCGCAATCCTCTATTTCTCTCGCTTCACTCGGTGCTGGCAACGGCAGCACCGATTCGGAGTTTTATAGCCCCATCCCCGAGGGATACGTCCGAGGTCAGCACAAGTATGTCGTGGTATTCGGCACCGTCATCAGCGGACTTGGCAAGGGCATCTTTGCCTCCAGTCTCGCCAAGATGCTCAAAGACAAAGGCCTCTGCGTTGCCCCCATCAAGATGGAGGGATACCTCAATCAGGATTCCGGCACTCTAAACCCGTATCGCCATGGAGAGGTGTTCGTCCTGGATGACGGCACAGAGTGCGATATGGACTTGGGCACGTACGAGCGCATTCTCGAGCAGAACCTCACCGCCGACAACTTCACCACCAGCGGTCGCATCTTTGCCGAAATCCTCGAGCGTGAGCGTCAGGGCGTCTATCTCGGTCGCGATGTGCAGGTGATTCCTCACTACACCGGCGAGGTCAAACGCAAGCTCCGCGAACTCGCCCTCATTGGCGATGGCCAAAATCCCGCCGATGTCGTCATCGTCGAGGTTGGCGGCACCGTCGGTGACTATGAAAACAACTATTTCATCGAGGCCCTTCGCCAGCTCGCCTTCGAAGAGGGCCCGAACTCTTGTTGTTTTGTCGCCCTCACCTACATCATCGAGCCCAAGGCCCTGGGCGAGCAGAAATCCAAGGCCGCCCAGCTCGGGATCAAACGACTCTTGGAAGCTGGCATCCAACCTCACATGATCGGCTGCCGCGCCAGCAACCCGGTGGGTGAAAAGGTGATGCAGAAGATCGCGATGTTCTCCAACGTGCCCCTCCGCCGCACCTTTAGCATGCACGATCGCCCCAGCATCTACACCATCCCCGAAGAGATGCGACAAGAAGGCCTCGACCGCGAAATCCTCTCCATTCTGAACCTCCATGACCGCGTCGACCTTGGCCATGAGGATAAAGCCCGCGAAAAATACACGGCATTCGTCCGCAAGCTCACCACGCCTCCCACTCGCCCCGTTTCCATCGGCATCGCAGGCAAATACGCCAATCTCCGCGACGCGTACGCCAGCATCGATAAATCTCTCGAGCACTGCTCGGCCTATCTCTCCGCAGACATCGACCTCAAGTGGATCGATACCACCGAAATCGACAACACCAACGTCTCCGCCATTCTCAAGGGTCTCGATGGCGTGATTGTTCCGGGTGGCTTCGGCTCTCGTGGCGTAGAAGGCAAGATCGCTACCGTTCGACACTGCCGCGAGAACGGCATTCCCTATCTCGGAATCTGCCTCGGTTTCCAGGTCGCCGTCATCGAGTTCGCCCGCAACGTCCTCGGACTCACAGGTGCTTTCTCAACCGAGTTCGATGCCAACACGAAGTACCCCGTCATCAGCGAACTCCCCGAGCAGAAAAAGATCGAAGGCCTCGGCGGCTCCATGCGCCTCGGCGCGCAAGATGTCCTGATCACTCCCGGCTCTCTGGCTTCATTCCTGTACGACAACGCCACCACCGTTCGTGAACGCTTCCGTCATCGCTATGAAGTCGAACCCGAATTCGTCCCTGCTTTGGAAAAAGCCGGGCTGGTTTTCTCTGGCCGCCATCCCACCCGCCCCATCATGCAGGTTCTCGAGCTGCGCCAAGGCCCGCACACAACTGCCATTCCGAACTCAGGTCCCCGCGTCACCCATCCATACTTCGTCGCAGGACAATTCCACCCTGAGCTCATGTCTCGCCCCCTTCGCCCCGCCCCAATGTTCATGGGCCTCATCGCAGCCGCACTGGAACAACGCGCTGCACGCTCTGGCACTGCCACAACCCTGACGCGCCCCGTTGCCAGTGTCGCCGAAGAACTTGCCCGTTGGCTGCGTCCAATTCAGCAAACCCAGGCCGTCTGAGATGAAATGCCCTCTTGTCCAACCGTCTTGATGCACGCTCGCACGCCTCAATACCATTGAACACCATGACAAAGTCCATTCTCGCCCTCGTCGTTGTTTGCGGTCTCTCCTCTTCCATCGCTGTCGCGCACATCGATGAGCCCAAACCACTCACTCCGGCCGCTGTTGCGGCTCCGGCTTGGACTCACCCCGATTTTGCCAAGGTCGGTGCCATGTTGGCCGGTTCTTGGAAATCCGCGTCTGCGGTAGCTCAGGGAGATAATGCCTCCAAGTCCACCGATGTTGTTGTTCACTTTTCGCCAGTTTCCATCGACGGATTGACCGACACCATGTACATGGAGTCCGCCCGGGGCGATTCCCTCAACACGCCATACCGCGAGGCAGTGATCCAGTTCTACAAGCACAAGGGCGCAACACACATTCGCACGTTTGAGTTCCGCCGCATTCCCGGCATCGGCTCTGCCGTCACCGGTCTCTGGGCCGCGCCGGATGCCTTCCCTCGTTTCAAAACGGCCGATCTCCTGGGCACGCTCGATCTTGCAGTCACGCTCTCCGGTGACACCGCGACCGCCAAGACCCCTCACGCATATCCCACCGGAATCAACGGTGCAGTGGAAATGACCAGCGAAATCAGCATCTCTGCCAACAAGCTCGACATCGCCGATCGTGGCTTCGACGCCGATGGCAAGCAGGTCTGGGGTCCCGCAGCTGGTGGATTCACCACCTTCGCTCGATTCAATCCCTCCGTGAAAGTCTCTCGCCTCGCAAACGGCATCATCGCCATCGACTACACCGGCACCGGTTCCGAGCCCTTCATCCAGGCTAGCGATCGCGTCGCGGCTCATTACGAGGGGTGGCTTGCCTCGGGCTACAAGTTCGATTCTTCTCGCGATCGGGCTCAGCCCCTCAACTTCCTTCAGGGCTCATTGATTCCCGGATGGAACGACGGCCTCATCGGTATCGGCAAGGGTGCGGTCCGTCGTCTCGTCGTTCCCGCCGCCCAGGCCTACGGCGATCGCGCTCGCGGCATGATTCCTGCCAATGCCGATCTCTTCTTTGAGATCGAGATCATGAATGTCGAACGCCCCGCACCTGCCGCTCAGCCCGCCGCTCCCAAGGTGGAGGGGGCAACCCCGGCGAAGGTTGATCCCAAGACCGAGGCCCAAATCGTCGAAGAGATCAAACGCAAGGCAGCTGAGCAGGCCAACAAGAATTTCGCTGCCGACGAAGCAGCCAAGAAGGCCGCAGAAGCGAAAAAGGCGGCTGAAGAAGCTGCTAAGAAAGCCGCCGAAGCCGTCAAGCCCGTCAAGTAATCTCATCAGCGTCAGCCAAGTTCCAGTCGTAGGAGGTCCAGTTCGCGATGCCCGCGGATCTCTATTCCACGCTCGGTGTTTCCCGGTCAGCAACGGCCGATGAGATAAAGCGCGCCTATCGCAGTCGCGCGCGTGAGTTGCACCCTGATGTGAACAAGGCTCCGGATGCGCAGAAGCGATTCGCGAGTGTGCAGGAAGCTCACGAGATTCTCTCTGATCCCAAGCGCCGCGCGCTCTATGACAACTACGGGTACGAAGTCGCCAAAGCGGGTGCCGCACCTCAGGCCCAATCCCATCCTCACGCATCCTCTGGATGGGGCTCTTCAAATCCCTACGGCGCGGGTGTGGACCCTGAAGAATTCTCTGACATTTTCTCCACCTTCTTCTCCGGCCGCTCCGCTCGTTCTTCCTCTGGAAGCAAGCGAGCCAAGTCGTCACGTTCACGCTCCCGCGCTCCTGAGCCAGACCCTGAGCCCATCCAGGTTGAGCACACCATCACCTTTCTCACCGCTGTCAAGGGAGGACTCGAACCGCTCCGCATCGACGGCGGCTCACCTAAGCCGCGCACCATT
>CAYTYD010000030.1:0-14992 GCA_964441555.1 uncultured Phycisphaeraceae bacterium
CTGGCATCCGCTATCCACCGCGAGGCCATTGGCATCATCGACGAGCCGGTGATGGTCGATGAGTTGCACTCATTCGAGTATGAGTACCACAAGCACGGCGTACGCTACACCGCCCCGGAAGGGCTACACGATGACTGCGTTTGCTCGCTGGCTTTGGCGGCGTATGGAATCTCTGAGATTGCCATGCGGCCAGAGCCGGTGTTTACGTCTATCAGTTTCAAGGATGATCCCTTTGACGGGGATTGGAGGTAACCGTGGCAGGCCGTGGAAAGAGCAAACCCAAGGGCAAGGTTACCCGCAAAAGCGTGAAGACCACCACCGTCAATACGTCGGGCGGTATCAATCTACCGTGGCTGAACACCACGATTACCGCCGCCGACACCACGGGTCGTATGTGGTCCGAGCGGCGAACGCATCAGGAGTTGATGAGTTTCTTCGGGCACTGGGTGTCTATCTGCGCCCGCAAGAACGCCAGCGTGTGCGCCAGCCAGAAACTTCGCCTCTACTCGGCGGATACCAGCAAGCAGGGCCGCAAGATCAAGCGGCGCGAGATTCAACGCTTGAAGGAAATGGGCGGCGATGCTGCGAACATGGCACGGTTCGGGGCGGTAGAGATTGAGAGTCATCCAATCTTGGACCTGTTGAACAAGCCGAGCAAGTATTACACCGCCGCCGATACCGCGTACTTGCGGTTCATCTCAAAGGACATCGTGGGCGATTCCTACACGCTGGTGGACGATCAGGGCAGCGATATGGCGATGATCCCGCTGTTGCCCCAGTACGTGTCGGCGAAGATCGGCAAGTCTGGCGATGAGCAATTCCTAGAGGGGTATCTGTACGGGCGTGACATGACCATCGCAAAGTTGTACCCGCGAGAGGTGATCTTCCATTCCAAGTTCGCACCCGATCCGACCGACCCATACTCCGGGCGTTCGCCTATCTCTGACATCTTCCCCTACGCGCAACTCTTGACGCTGGCGACGATCAGCGAACAGGCCCGGTGGAAAAACTTTGGTATGCCGCCGGTCCATGTTGAGTTCGACCCAAATACGCCACAGGACAAGATGGATCAGCAAATTGAATCCGTCAAGCGGCAGGTTCAAGGGCCGGCCAACTCCGGAAACTGGATTGTCACACGCGGGTCGAAGATTACCCCACTGGCGATCAAGCCCCGCGACATGGAATACACGGCGGGGGCACTTGAATGCGCCAAGATCATCTGGGCCGCGTATGACATTCCCGAGAGTGTGGTTCGCCCGAATGAGGGTTCGCTTGCCGCCGCCGCCGCTGGCGATCCGGCGTGGATGCGTTACGGCATCCTCCCCCGCTTGCAGCGCGACGCGGACGACTTGACCAATCTCTTGATCCCGATGTTCGAGGGCATGGAAACCGAGGGGTACTTCTTCGCCTATGACAACCCGGTAGCAGAGGACGAAGAGAAGAAGGTTCAGACGCTTATCCAGTTGAAGATGGCCGGGGCGATCAGCGTGAACGAATTGCGCGAGGAATTGGGCCGCGAGCCGATGGAAGAAGTGGCGTTGCCTACGGAAGTTGTGGACGCGGCGACGGAAGAGGAGGATCCAGAGGAACCCGAGCCGGAACCAAAGCCCGAGCCGGAAGCCAAGGCCAAGTACGTTGGCTTCTACGACAGCCCGTGCGGTTGCTGCAATTCAGGCCCACGGGTCAAGGAGGTCGAGAAGTTGGCATCCTTGGAAACCGCATTGAAGGCCGCTATGGAAGGGTGGCTGAAGCGGGTTGCAGATATGGCCGCCGTGGGCATTACAGAGGTTCCTTCCCTCATGCAAGCCGAATTGCAGGGCATCCTCCAACGCTACTTCGCAGAGGGGTACCGAGATGCCGCTATCGGCGAGTCGATGAGTCCCCAGACCGTGACGGAACAGGCCAACGTCTACGCGGGCGAACGTACCCGCCTCATCATCGAAGAGTTGACCAATACCACGAATGAGAAACTCGCCCAGATCGTCCAGCAGGCAGCCGAAACCGGCAACGCGCGGCAGGCGGTGCAGGACATCATGGGGCCGGGCGTGAACGAAGACCGGGCGGCGGTCATCGCCCGTACTGAAGTGGCGAACATTCAGGGCCGGGTGGCGGTCCAGCAGATCGAAGAGGCCGGGCAAGAGAAACGCTGGGATACCTTGGCGTCCGCGTGCCCTATTTGCCTTGCGCTGGTGGACAAGATCGTGGCCACCTACGGGAAGAATGCTGTTCCGCCCGGCGTGCCGTTCATGCGGGCGGGCGAATCGCTCACCTACGTAGACGAAAGCGGAACGGTGCGAACCTTTACCGCCAAATGGGATATTCAGAACGAACCCGCACACCCCAACTGTGCGTGCATTGTGATTGGAGTGACACCCGATGCCAACTGAAACACTAGAACCGCGTTCATTCATCGACTGCATCAAGGCCCGTAACGCCGCCGCGTCTATCAAAGGCCCGGTCGGGGTGGTGGGTGGATTCATCGAAGAGGTCGAATCCGACAGCGAGGAGCGGGACATTTGGGGTATCGCTACCACAAACGCCGTCGATGAATCCGAGGAAGTGGTACTCCCGGAAGGGGCCGACACCGGGTATATCGACAAAACCCGTGTTCTGTACGTCGATCACCGCTATGACATGGGCAGCGTGCTGGGCAAGATTCGCACCCTTCGCCCGATGATGGCCAACGGGGTACACACCGGCTGGGACTTCCGCGCCAAGATTCTGACCAAGGCCAATCCCGCCTTTGGCGAATCGGTCTTCGATACCATTCAGGAGATGGGAACGATCGGCGTGTCCATCGGGTTCGACGCACTCGATTGGGGTAGCCCAACGCCAGAGGAAGCCAAGCGGTTTCCGATGGCACGGTCCATCGTCCGCAAGTGGCGTTTCCTAGAAATCTCCCTCACCGCCATGCCGTGCAACGTGACCTGCTACGCGCAGGCGGTTACGCCCGTGGCGGCCAAGTCGCGTACCCGAATCGAGGACGTAATCCGCGCCGGGCACGTGAACACCATGTATACTCATGCACTGGGTATCGACAGCCGGGAAGTCAAACGGCTACAGTTGCCCATGAAGCGGTTGCGTCTCTGTTGAGCCGCAGTCGCGTCTCGGTGGAGTTGACCCTTGGCGGTCGGCGATAGGCCCTGAGCAATCTCGGCGGAATCGTCCCTCACGGCATCGGCAACGGACCCTGACTCAAAGTCAGTTCCGTTATCGAATCTGTGAGGTGACTTATGGACCGCAAGAGTCTTATCGAAGCCCTGAAGGGCAACGGCTACACCGGGTCGGATACCGATCCCGCCGCCGTGAAATCGTGGATGGCATCGCAGGGAATCGACACCAATGAAGTCGATGCACCAGATGGCACCAAGTTGAAGTTTGACGACGTGTGGGCCAAGGCCCCCACCATGAAGTTGCGGGCACCGTCCGCTACTCCGGTCGGCAATCCCGCCGATCCGGGGCGTGGCCCCGAGGTGATGGTCAAGGGCCGCTGGCGCGAGAAGGCAAAGAAGGCGTACGACATCAAGGCCCAACTCGGAAAGACCGCTTACGCGGACTCCGACGAGGCCGAGTTTGCCACCGCTCAGATTCGCCTTGTGACCGCTGGCCAGAAGCACTACGACCAGAAGCGCGCCGACATGGAAATCGTCCAGAAGGCGATGGCGGGCGTTCACAACTACAACGGCGGCGCGTTGATCCCCGAGTCTTACGTCGCGCAGTTGATCTACCTGACCGAGACGTACGGCGTGGCCCGCAAGGTTGCCAACGTCGTCACGATGACCCGCGATATCCAGCGGCAGCCGCGTAAGACCGGCATCGTCACGATGGCCCACCGCGCGGCTACTGGTTCCTTCGCACTCTCCGACAACTCGTATGACACCGTGAACCTCACGGCCAAGGACGTTGGCTGTTTGGTCAAGGTGAACATCAACCTGTTCGACGACGCGGCTATCAACGTGGCTGACGACATCAACAGCAGCGTGGCCGAGGCGCAGTTGATCCGAGAGGACTCCGACTACGTGCTTGGCGACGGTACCGCTACCTACGGCAATCAGTTGGGCTTGGCGAACGCACTCCCATCGGGTGCATACATCGACGCCAGCGGTAACGCATGGTCGGCGATTGTGTCCGGCGACATCGCCAAGATCATCGGATCGGTCGAAAACGTCAACCCCGCTCGCCTTGCGTTCATGGGTACCCGCCAGTGGTACGCACAGGTCGGTATCCGCATGAACATCGAGTTGCAGCGGTTCAAGGAAATCATCGGTCCATCGACCGGCGGCGGTGACGCTTCGCTCTTGGGCTACCCCTTCTACTTCACTCAGGTCATGCCAACGGCTTCCGCGTCCGCGTCCAAGTGTCTCTACTTCGGCGACTTCATGGGCGGTTCGATGCTCGGCGTTCGCAAGGACGTTCAGATCGCTACCAGCGATTCGTTCTACTTCGACACCGGCGACATCGCTATCCGCGCTCATGCCCGTATGAACGTCAACATCCACGGTGACGGTCGCGGTTCTACCTATGGCCCCATCGTGTGCCTGAAGACCACCTAACCCCAACGTACCCAAAGACAGGAGAATGACCCATGAAAATGCTGGAAAATGCCAAACTCGCCAACGCGTTCAACCCGGTGGACTCCACCGGCGCGACGACTGACGGGCCAAGTGTGAACGTATCCGACTGCTTCTTTGCCACGCTGGTTGTCAACATCGGCAACATCGCGGCCAACGCATCGGCTTTCAAGATTCAGGAATCCGACAACGACTCTTCGTGGTCGGACGTGACCGGCGGCGGGTTCACCTCGCCTACGGCGGCAAGTTCCGACAATAAGTGTTTCGTTGCTTTCGTCCCGTGTGGTGGTGTTCGCAAGAAATACTTGCGGGCCACGATCACCGGCGGCGCGGGCGCAACGCTCATCGGCGGCACTTGGATTCTCGAACCGATCAGCCAATCGCCCAACTCGAATACCGAGCGCGGCGTTGCTGAGACGCTGTTCATCACTGCCTAATCGCGGTCGTACCGCACCCTTCCGCTTCCTCCGCTGGCAACAGCGGGGGGAGTTTTATGAGACGAAAACCCGAGAACAAGATGGGAGCGTGCGCCCATCAACTCGATAGCAAAGAGGTGACTTATGGCACTTGCCGCGTACACATCTGCAAATGCAAAGACGGCACTCGTGCCAACGGTCCCGGTCACGGCAAACGGCAACGTTGCGACTGTTGTGAGCGATGCCGAGGCGACAGCGGCCACAAGCACTGAGTTGAAGGCCCCGCTCGGGTTCGCTGGTTCCAACTGCCGATGGGTGGAGATGGGCGCGAACGGTGGAAAGGTTGCCTTCCGCGTCAAATACACGGGCACGGTCACTACATCGCCGGTGATTCAGGTCTACGGCGTATACACCGAATCCGATCCGACTTCCAACGCCTTCGCCAACGATGGCACGTTCGCACCGAACCGACTGGACAACTCCGCGTCGGGTTCGGGAATCACGCTCACGCTGGACGCAACCAATGACATACGCGACGCGGCGGGCACGCCCAATCTCTACAGCCCGTGGTACACGTTCGTATCACCCGTGACCGGCGTACCGGGTGATGCGCTGGGCGTGAATTGGATTCTCGTGCTTTGCTCCACCGCCGCGAACGTGTCCGGGTCCGCGTCCATCGAAATGCTCCAACTCAACTGATCGGGGGCACGCTTGGCGATCATCACCACAGCGGAATACAAGACGTACGCCGGAATCTCCGGTAGTGGTGATGATACGTTCATCGGTGTTTGCATCGGCGCGGCGACAGCGGCTTTGCAACGGCTGACAGGCCGCACGTTTGAGGGTGGCACGCTCACCGAGAAATACTCAATAGGTCCCGATCAACGGTCGATCCAACTCCGCAACTGGCCGGTGACAAGCGTTACCAGTGTGACACAGTTGCTTGTGTCGGCGGATACCTACGTGCTGGACTCGGACGTATATACGTTCGACGCCACGCGAGGCATCCTGTATTTCTATAACGAGGCGTGGGGTCGGTGGTTTGTGGACTCGCAGTATGACCGCTTGCAGCCCTACTACGCCGGGTACCGCCCCGCGTTTGAGCCGGGCACGTTCAACTACAGCATCGTGTACGTGGCAGGGTCGGCGGTTACGGACGATTTGAAGTACGCCCTTTATCAGTACGTCGATGCCATGTTCGCGGCGCGTCGGCGTGATCCTGCCTTGCAATCGCAATCCATCGGCCAGTATTCGTACACGTTTGGAAAGACTGGTGGCCTTACCGAATTGGCTGGGATGCTCTTTGGGCCGTTCGCGCCGGGGGGTGTGGTATGAGTTATACCGTCCCAGTACCTTGGACGCTTCTCGTCCACACCGCCCAATACATCGCGCCGCAATTCACCACCGACAACGGGTTCCCGGTTCACGGGAACGATTCGCCACAGTTGCCGCCGTACCCGTGCAATGTGCAGGAAGATTCCAGCAGCACTGGCATGGCTAACTCGCGTCTGGTGGGCACTCGCAGCGCGACACTCTTGATCCCGTTTGAATACAACGGGTCAGCAATCACATTGGAGAAGGACGGCGAAGTGGTTATCGAGGGTCAAGGGTTCCCTGTTGCCCGTCGTTTCCGAATCACCGGCATCTCTCGCAACGTGGCGGGTGCAAACTGCCTGCAAGCGTTCGATATTGTGGAGGATTCGTGAAGGTCAACTTCACATGGAAACTTCCCGATATGCCCCGCACGATCGACAAGTCAGTCGAGGCGGGGCTTGGCGTGGCCGCACAGGTCATCGTCAATGGCGTCAAAGAGGGGTTCGGATCAAACTCCGCCCGTGGTCCATCCGCGCCGGGGCAGCCCCCCAACAGGCAGACAAGCCGATTGGCTGGCAGCATCAAACGCTCGCCGGTTGTCGCACGCCGCACCAGCGTGTTTACCACCATCATCTACGCAAAGAAGCAAGAGGATGGCGGGTGGATCACGGCAAAGCCCGGTGGGTATCTCACCATTCCCATTTCCGACAAGGCCAAGACGCGATCGCGCAACGCCAAGGGTGCGCGTGGTGTCGCGCCGCAAACGCTCATCCTTCGATCCAAGAAGGGCAACCTCATCATCTTCGAGAAGAAGGGCAAGCGGAAGCCAAAACTCATCCCACATTACCTGCTACGCAAGGCGGTTTACCTCCCCGCGAGGCCGTTCATGCGCCCCGGCTTTATGAAGTCCAAAGACTTGGCGATCCGTGAGTTCATCCGCGTTGCATCGGAAACCTTCACAAAGGACATCACCGCTTGATTCTCATTCCTGTTACCAATGCGATCAAGGCGCGGCTGGACGCGGATACCACACTGGTCGGGTACGCGACTGGTGGTATTTGGGTATTCCGTGGTCCGCCTACGGGCCAAACGGAATCAACCGACGCGCCGTATGTGACCATTGCTTTAGTATGGGCTGAGCCGATTGAACACTCCCAGCGGGCCGAGGGCTATCAGGTCATCTGTAATTGCACCACGTACATGAAATCGACTGGCGCAACGGCGTACACCACGCTCTCACAGATCATCGAACGCATCCACGGTAACGCCACAAAGCGGGCGGACTTCACCCCGACATACGGGCTTCACAACTGGTCGATGGTCTATTCACCATCAGACTTCGACGGATGGACGGTTGGCAACATGGTTGCCGATAGCCCGAACATTCAGGCCGCCGACGAAACGGAATGGATGCAGTGCAATCAGGTGTTTCGGTGCCACATTCAGCGGGTATGCCCCACTTCCTGAAAGGATGAATCATGGGTATCGCATTAGAAGGAATCCAAGGGACAATCACCAGCATCGCTGGCACTGTCGGCACTACCGATCTTGCCACGATGATTACCACGGCAGGGGCCAACGGCGCGGGTATCCCGCACACGGTCAACATCACGATGGTGTCGGAGACCGGCGTTATCACCTCGCAAGGTGATACGGCGGTACGCAACCGTGCCATGCTCAAATCATGGACCGGTTCAATCACCATGCGGTACCCGCGCGTGACCCGGCAGATGGGCAACAACGGCACGCTTTCATGGGCGAGCGGCGGGTATTCCGCGTACGTGCAGGACTATTCACTGAACGTTCAAGCGGCTGCGCTCGACTACACCAGCATGACGCAAACGGATAAGACGTTCCGGTACTTCCGCCCGTCTTTGCTGGTTGGGTTCTCCGGCACGTTCAATGCCCTATTCGACGCGGCGGTGACGTTGCCGGGCACTGAATCGCCTGCAACCGCACCGGCTTCCTACGCGGCCTTGACGCTCAAACTGCTGGAGGATGGCGCGAGCGATCCATCCTTGGCCGGTAATGCGTTCCTCTCGCAGATCGGCCACACGATGAACATGGGCACGTCCGAGTTGCAACGCTTGGCGTTCTCGTTCATGGGTGATGGTGCGTTGACCGCCACGGCGGGTTCGACGCTGCCATGCCTCTGGCCTGCGGGCACGATTGGTCAACCCACTTGGGACATCAACGGCGACGGTACCCCGGACCAAACCATCGTGGTCACGGCGGCGAGTGGCCGCACGTTCACGGGTACATGTTTCTGGACGAGCGTTGCGCTGAACGTTCCCATGACCGGGCTGATCGACGTAACCGTTGGCATCCAAGGCACTGGCCCATACACCCTTGCGTGAGGTGATGATTGAGTACCGGCGGCGGACCTAACTCGGAAATCGCCAAACTCTCGATCGGCATTGAGGCCACGGGAGCGGACGCTGCCGTACGCGATCTTGAATCCGTGCGGGTTGCGGCGGAAAAGACAGCCGAGAGCGTCCGCAAAGCAACGTCGTTCAATCAGGCAAGTTATCCCATTGAGACTCCTGAACAGAGTCGCGCAAGACATGGGATGGCGGGAGAATACGATGTAGTTACTGGTGCTTACGATGTAATTGCCGCACAAGAAAAGGTCAAAGCAGCCACTAAAGAAGAGGGAGACGCTTGGGCCGGGTATAAGGTCAAACTTGACGCCGCTACAGAGGCGCGGCAGAGGTTTGTGCGAACAGGTACGCAAGCGGCTCGGGCAACACAACAGGCAACAAGCGGGGCCACAGGACTGGCCTCCGCCCTACGCCCGTTGTCAATCTTCACCCGCATTGCTGGCGCGGCTGGTCTATTCGCAGGTGCGTTAGCACAGGGCTACGAGGGCATCCAGAAATACCGCTCGGCGGCAGCGGACCTGAACGACGAGTTGAAGAAGATCGGCGAAGGGTTCAAGGTCACTACCACGTTTGGCGAGGCCGATAGCGACACGCTACGCAAGCAGGCGGATGCTGCGAAAGAGGCGGCGTTGCAGGCCGAGAAGTTGCGGGTTGCGTCGCGCGGTTGGCGCGAAGGGTTCATGGAAACGGTATTCGGCGAGGTGTCCAATAAGGCCATCGTCGAACAGATCAACAGTCAGCACGCGGCGGCACTCCAACAGATCGAAGCACGCGAGAAGAACAAACGCGACAAGGACGCGGCGGATGAGGCCGAGAAGTTGGCCAAGGAACAGGACGCGTATGACAAGGCACAGGCCGAGCGTACTGAGAAGGCACGCCAACGGGCGATGGCCGAAACCGAAGACCTGCGCAAGCAAGCACTCATGGCGGGTATGTCCGACCGCGAGAAGGTGATCTTCGAGTTCGAGGAGAAGGTCAAACAGGCGTACCAGAGAATCGCGGAAACCGAAGACGCGACGATCAAGTATGCGTTCGAGGAGCGGATCGGCTACCTGAATCAGTTGCGTGATGCACAGTTGAAAGTCATCGACGAAAGGGCTGCTAAGGAAGCGGACGCGGCACGCCAAGCGGCGGAAGAAACCGCAACCGCCTACCGATCGGCTATCGAGTCTGCCTCACGCTCGGCAGCGGATGCCCTTCGCTCGCAGTTGGATATCTCGGGAATCTCAACACAACTTGAAGGCGTGGCCGACTTGCTGGACATGATCGCGCGTCAGAGGGGGGTTCGCTGATGCCATACCTTGTCGAACGCAATACGTCGCGGCCTTCCGAGGTTGACTCGCAGGCGATCAAGCGCGAGATTCGGACCTTTACAACCGACTATCTGTCGAAAGACGCGGTGCAGAACGATCCGGGTCTGCCGCTACTCAACACCCCGCACCCCAATGATCCATCGTTGAAGGCGGACAATTACCGCTTCTACCCCAAGTCAGACGGTACTTGGGACGTAGACGTGACCTACACATCGAACGGGGCGGGCAAGTTCCAGAAGCGGGTGGACAAGCCAGCCAACTACTTCCGCGCGATGGCCGGGAACATCAAGCAGGTCCGCACGCCGATCCCGTCTTTTGTGATTCGCCCCACGGTGGTTACGTCCGGGTCATCGGCTGGAGAGATGAAGATTTGGGAGGCAGCAAACTTCGAGGTTGAAGAAATCTTCGCCGTCGCACAGTTCACGGTCATCGTCCCCGCCCTGTCATTCGACGATCTATACACCATCGCCAAGCAGGTTGGCAAGGTGCATGAGATTCCTACCGGGTCACAACGATACTGGCAATTCACTATGCCGATGATCCGGCCATTCGACAACGAACAGGATCAAGTCACGTACGAGTGGTTCAACGATCCCGGCACGCGGCAACCCGCAGACCTTCCGTTTCAGGGCAACCCCAAGCAGCAGTTGTATCCACCGCCGATCACGGTGCAGGGTCTGGCTGGAAACTTCTGGCGTGCGCCATACACCAAGGTCGTCGCCATTCCCGGCGCGGCACCATCGGTCGGAGTGGAGCCGCCCGAGCCGCAATATTCGTTCATCTATACCGCATGGGCGGACCACAATGGTTGGGTAAACCTACCCGGATTGGATCGAATCTAATGGCTACCGACTTTGCAACATGGGGCGTCATCGTGAGCGTTCAGGGCGCAAACCCCGGACCAGCAAGCGGCATTTCGTACACGGTGAAACTGAACCTTCCAGACGGAACCACGCCAACGTACTCGGGTGTGAAGCCACACAACTACCGGCATCCCGACACCATCGACACCATCGCGGCCACAATCGGCAGCGGGTTCTTTGCATTCTCGATTGGCGGGGTGTTCCAATACCAGATCATCGAGGGGTTCGCTACTCAGGGGTGCCCATGAACCACAAAACCGCCGAATACATCTGCAAACTTGACGCTGCGGGGTGGTCCGATCAGGGAGGCATGCCGATGGTGCTTGACGTGTCTGGCATGAGCACGGCGACGGTGCAAGCCGTGTCGGTCGGCACTACCGCATGGTCAACCGGACAACTGACAGTCAAACGCGCCAACATCTTTCCCGGCGATGGGGTCCAAAACCTAGAAACCACCACGCACATCACCAATTCGGCGGATATGACAGGCGCACTTGACGTATCCGGCTTCAAGTTTCTCATCGTGACGGTTTCAACAGATCAGGCCGGGGTAACTCTCCGGGTGGCAATGTACGCACAGGAGTTCTAAACATGGCACTCTCTTATCTCACGGCTGGCGCATTGAACATGGACGCGGCTTCATGGTCGGATGGCATCGGCTTCGCAACGTCCGCAACGCTGATCGTCAGTAGCCAATCGGCACAGACTATCGCGGGCTTCGACGGATCAATCGCTGGCATCGGCCAGATTTCCTATCTTGACCTTCGCAGTCTGTTCTCCGGCACGATTGGTAGCACGGCGTCACCTTTGAAGTGCGGCGCGTCTACCCGCGTGTGGAACAATATGAGCGGTGGCACGCTGTACCTGCAAGCGGCGAACGACAACACCGGCGGTAGCGCAGTCAACACCATTGCACTCTACCAGCACACCGGGCCATCGACGGCAATTCTAAGTGGCGGCACGTTCACTCAGGTGCAAGTCAGTTCCGGTACCGTGACCATTGGTAGCGGCACGGTCGTAACCACGCTGTACGTGAGTGGTGGCGTTGTGACCATCGCGGACAACGCGACGGCGATTACTACCGTCGTCGTCACAGGAAGCGGGCGAGTGACTTGTAACCGACAGGTCACTACGGTGACCACCAGCGGCAGCGGCCAATTCATCTATGACGACACGGGCGCGGTCACTACCGCAACCATCGAGGCCGGGTCATTCTGGACGCACCTGCAAGGCAACATCACCACGGCGGTCATTCGTGGGGCGTTCAACGCCAGCGGATTGAAAGCGGATGCCACTGTTGGCGGCACTTCGTTGACGTGGTGGAACACCGCGACGTTCACATCAGCCGCCCTTGGCGGCGCAACCCTTACTCAGTCAAACGTCACCAATATCCTTGGTGGCTACCAGTCTGCATACACCGGCGGCGGCGGAGTACCCATCCCGTGAGAGTCTTACAGATCGGACGGCGAATCGTTCTCAATGGCCGCAAGATCGCCCTTGCGGTCGTCGCCTGTTTCAATCGCTGTTGCGCCCCGTCAACATGGAACCGCGCCGATCTTTGCAACGATGGGGACGCGCCGCCCGAGATACCCCGGCGGATCACGTTCCCTACCGGGTTCACGTGCTTGGACGGTTGCCCGATCAGCGGCGGGCGTCTGATTATCTATCGTGGGTACTGCTACTTCGTCGTCAGTGGACCGGGTGAGGTCCAATGCCAAGGGCCACGCGATAAGCCAGCGGAATACCCCGCGCCGTACTTTGGTGCAACGGTGGTCACGTGGGCGGAATTGGTGTGCAAGCCGCTGGCGTCAACGTGCTTGGATCAATCATGCTTGCCCGTTGAACCGGGGTGTTGCACGCTTCCCTATCAGTGGTTCGCGTGTGACCAAAACACTCCGGTGGTCTGCAACCTTCCCAAGAAGTTCCGGGTCCGGCGTATTGCTCAGTGGCGTTGGCGATCATGGCAGGTGGACAACTTCAACACCTGCGCCGGGCACGTGTGCGAGGAAGTTACTCTCGAGATTGACGGGTACGCCGATTACGCCTGCCAAGAGACGGGGGCGGAAACCAGCCCACTGTGTACCAATGTGTCTGGATTCGTCCGCGTCACGGGGTGGCTCAACTCCACCGGGAGCGGTCTGGACATCAACGGCACGCACCCGTTCGGGGTGAACGTCGGAAGTCTGTTCACTGGCTTCGCATCACCGGCCGCGCCGTCCGATGCCACTACCTTTGGCATCCCACTTGACGTTCTCTCCCGGCTTCACGCGCCGATCAGCGGCTACCCATTCTGTAGTGGTTCGCATGGGTTCGTAGACGACCCGCCGGGGTGCTTCACTCAGAATCACGTATGCCCGGACGGGATCAGGTCGGTCTTTACCCAATCCGCCAACTGCGCCAATGGCACGTTCTCCAATACCGTCTACCGCGACTGCTTCCTGTGGGATCAAACCTACCAGAGTGCCGGCAACTACCTACCCCCCTGCCAGCCGCTAGAGGCGTGGAACGACGTTGGCGTTGACCGTATCACCCTCTCCGGCCTTGTCGGGTGCGAGAACGCCCCGGCGTGGGATGGTGGGCCGGTGGGCGAGGAGCGTCCGTATCCGTACCCAATCACAGCACAGACGACAGCCGAGATGTTGGAGGGAATGGCGTGAGTTGCGGTTGTGGTTCGAGTATCCCCGCCCGTCAAGCCGTGGCCGCTATGTGCCACCTGTGCCCGTATGCCGAGCATGGGCCGTCCGCGTGGCGTGATGGGGCCGTGGCCTGCACCATCGACGGGAAGCCCGTGGCGGGGCGTGTGGCGTGTCCTAGGGGTGTGTGGGCTGGTGGCCTAGTCCGCTGGCTTGGCGTGAAGTGGCGCGGCGTTCCGATGCCTATTCGGTGGGTGATGCGGGCGGTGTACCGGGTACCGCTGCGGAAGTGGGTGGGGTGCGGGTGTATCGAACGTCTATCTCTGGCTTGGGAGAGCGTGAGACAACAAACACAACGCCGTCAATGTCAGGAAATGCAACGGACCTGAACGGAACGGAATAGATGCCGTCCGCGTCTTTGAACGGCTGGTATTCGATGACCGTGTGCTGCAACCAATCAGGCGTTTCCAATCTGAACTCTGCCCACGTCAAATCCTCTGAGAACGTGGCGCACATACGCGACGTTGCCCCATCGTGATTGATCCGCCCGACAATGGACTTGCCGCGTTTGGGTTGAACATCCTCAATCCATATGATTTTGCTTGAGCAATAGTCCTTCATCTTCCCTCCAAAGAAAAGCCCCCCAGAGATAGCGTGCATAGCAGAGGCCGGGGGGTGTAAAGGGTTCGACCGGGTTTCCCCGATCATCCCCTGCCGCGATTCACCTACGCGGCGGTCGGTGCTGGCGATGAATGAGTGACGGTTACTACCCGTCCACCAGCACTGAGGTTCACTGCGGGCCGGGTTTGGCCATCACACTTCGCCCGGCCACACATAAAGGTCCAAAGTCTACGCCCCATCAATCGTCACGAAGGGCGTTTGCGATTCAAGGCGTGAACGATATCTTGCTCTCGAAAGAATGTTGCTTCTGCGCAGGTCACGTTTGGTTCATCGGTGCTGATGTCCCAGAACTGATAGAACGTCAGTCGCCAGCCCTTTCGATCCTCCTTCCATAGAACACAACTGCGACGCTTCCCCGCCTGCTTCGCCCCCTCACTCGCCTGTTGCAACGCCTTCTCCATAGCCTTCGTGCCTGGGCGTACCGATTGGTCACCCTTCACTTCGATATGGATGTCGTACTCCGGCGGGAGGATCAAGTCCTGCCCGTCCTTGACACCGTTCCTTGCACCCCTGACGGCGGGTATGCCGTGTGCTGTGAGGAAGTTGGCTGCCTCGCGCTCGACGCGCTTACCTTTGCGGCAGGTGTTCATTGGATTCTCTCGATTTTGATTCGCGGTTGTGGTCCAGATATTTGCCACTTGATCGGAATCTCTTTCGTTCCGTGTGGGGTGAAGATGTATGCGTATTGCTGTTCGCGCGTGCTGTCGTCTGAATCGTAAAGTGTGTATCGAACTACCTTGGGCGGAATTGCCTTCGGCGTCCTCGGCCACGCCAGCCAGAGCATTGCGATGATGACGATGATGGTGAGGGTGGTGGTCAT
>CAYTYD010000030.1:15092-18149 GCA_964441555.1 uncultured Phycisphaeraceae bacterium
ATACACACCATCGAACGGCTGGACGTGTCGCGCACCCCGCACCCAATACAGACGTGCAACTCAGCCATCGTTACCACTCCAATCTACGCTGTCGTCTGGTTCGCAGTACCCAAGGTACACCCCGCATGTGTAGCACCACAGGCACGGGTCTTGCTCGAGATCGCCGGGCAGCGACTCCAACCCCCGCTCATCCAGCCATGCCGCAATCTCGGCGGCGCGGATACGTATCGCACCGTTGTACGCCGTTTCCATGATCTTGTCTTTGGCCTGAATCTCTAGGGCAACCGGATCGGTGCGTATGTGTTCGGGCATCTTCCGCCAGCGAAGGCGGCGATTGACAAGCAGCGTCGCGCCCCACACCAGAGAGTCAACGGGACGGTCGAGATATGCGTCTGCGGAAATGTCAGTCATGGCTTCTCCTTTGGTTTCACGCACACAATGTCTGGTGGAGTTTCGGGTGTTGCTTTGCGTTCGTTCAATGTCCGAACAGCCAAGGTTTGCAACGCTCTCTCCCACATGGTTGATGGGTTCCGCCACGTCTTTACGGCATGAGAAAGTGCCATTTCGTATTCAGCGATCAACTCCGGTGCGATTGCGTCTGCTGAGCCGGTGGTCTGCTCGTGAAGAATCTCGATCAGCGAGAGAATGGAAATGCCGCCACGCCGTGGCTCGTGCTTGTGCGGCGGCCACCATGATGGGCGGTATGCGTTCTGGCAATGAGAACATAAACGATCATCGTCCTCGTCATGTTGTGTGCCGCATCCCTTGCAATACGCGCTCATTGCTCCCTCCTTGCGATGAGTTTCCAGCCGTGGTCGTCAACTAGGTTCTCTAACGACCACCAGTAAATCGTGCGCGACCATCCAAGGTTCCGCCCAAACAGTCGTCCCCACGATCCCCAGAACCACCACTTGCGTCGGTACACCAGAATCCTCACGTCGTATGAGTTGTCAATCGCCATCACCCTGATCCTCTTCCGTCCATCCGGCGACTCAATCACGTCGCCAGCTTGCGGGGTGTAGGTGTAGGTCATGCAATCCCCCTCTCGGCTTTCATCGCGGCGTGGCGGAGGCGGAAGCGGGCCTCGATTTCGGTGGTGGCGGATTCGGTGATGTTGTCGCCAACATCATGGCTGACGTGACGTGCAGACGCAAGCCACCACCCCTCGCAGTTAGTCAGCGGGTTGCTGATCCAGCATAGCCACCCCTCCGGCAACTTCGCGGCCTCGTCGAGGGTGTAGGGGATGGGGTGGGTCCAACACACCCGGTCTCCGCACTTCCAGTGTTTTGAGTCTGGATATGCTGGCAGTCCATCTGGCGACTTAGAGGCGTGGCAGCCGTATGTCCACCCCTCCCACTCCGCGATCTGGTCCCTGATTTCGTCGATGGTCGGTTGGGTCATTGGGCCTCCGATGGTTCGTTGGGGTAGAGCGAAGCCGCACCCGCTCCTGCGCCTTTCATTCTGAACATCGCAGTGCTTGCGTGCTTCATCGCTTTTTCGAATGCGTTTAGATATTCTTGGCTGGCGAGATTGGCATAGTGAACCATCACGGCGTTTCGGGACGCGGAAATCTCAAACGGGCCAACCGCGCTGTGACCGCCGCCGCCTTCCGCAAACTTCGTGGAAAACGTCACCACCTCGCCGTCGATGATGGTGCGTCTGCTGGAGCAAAACACTTTCATACCGCCTCCTTCTCAAGATCGGCGAGGGCTTTGTCGATGGCCGCTTGGTCCTTGGCCTTCACCGCCTCCGCCAACGCGAGGAAGGCGGGGAAAGCGGACAGCATTTCTTTGAGGCAATCGCAACCTGTTCCACACTGGCACGTTTGCGTTGCCCTCAACTTCTCCAGCACGGTCATTGGTGCCTCGCTTTCAGCATCGCGTCGGCAAATGCGTATGCGTCTTGGGCTATTTCTTTGCATCCTTCATTCATGTCGATGGCTGTTTCCCTGTTGAATGTTGAGTAGTCGAAATCATTACCATCGGACCGATCCCCTAGAAGCGTGTCTTTGTAGCAACTAAGCATTGCCTGCATCGCCTTCGCCGCGAAGTAGTCGCGGAGACTCATGCCGGGATCGACAACTGTCACCGCTTCGTATCCGTGTCCCTGCACTCTCTCGATAGTTGTTTTCACCGCAGGAAACGCCGGTCCACCATCATTCACTTTCGCGTCGCTCATGGCTTCTCCTTTATCCCCAGCACAATCTCCCACGCGGTCAGGATCGCGTCTTGCATGTCGGTGGCATCTATGACTTGGCGTGATTCCTGCGAGTGGTGTGCGCTAAGTTTTTCCAGCAACCGCCAGCACACGGCGGCGCGGGCGATTGATTCGCTAAAGGGTTCCCATGTGGCATCTGTCCACATAAACCACGCGTTGCCAACTCCTTGACAGATGCTTGGGTGGTCCAACTTCCGGTCCTTATCCACAATCGCCCTGTAGCGGGCCTCGAAGTTATCCACGCTTCACCCCCAGCCGCTTGCGGTTTGCGGGGGTGTCTGCGATGACGAGGACGCGGACAGCAGAGTACTTGGTCACGCTCAAGTTTCCCGCTTGCTTGCGGCTTCTAGTCAAGAGTTCCACCACTGGGTACATTCTCTGATTCGTCGGTGCCCACCGCTTGATGGGCCGAAACTTCTTCACCTTCTTACCCATTCGCCACCTCCTCAATTTCCTTGTCGGGCACGCCCTCAGCCACCAGTGCGTTGATCGCGGCGGGCTTGGTTGCGGTACGAGTTGAAGAACGGGTTGGTGCGTAATCCAATCAGCGAGCACCTGTGCATCTTGCACACCTCCCGCTCCCCGACCGTCGCTGGCTTTGGGTTGGTCATGGCTTCACCCCCAGCCGCTTGCGGTTCGCGGGGGTGTCTTCGATGATGAGGACGGGGCGAGCGTCGCCATCATCACTCATCCACACGGCATGAGATTTCTTGTCGGTCACCAGTTCTGGAAGGAACCTTCCCCGACTAGTAAGCCCAGCCCAACACTTTGCAATAGGAACTTCTTTCACCTTCTTCGCCATAGAACCTCCTTAGTTCTTGATCTGCTTCGCCACCCATG
>CAYTYD010000031.1:0-645 GCA_964441555.1 uncultured Phycisphaeraceae bacterium
ATCTGATTCCAGGTCCGTGGAAGGTGGCGGCGGTGTTGTCTGTGGGATTGGCAACGTCGCTGGTGCGGTCGAGGCAGTTGCGCGAGGCGGCGTCGAGCATCGCGCGCAGCATCGACAAGGCCCTGGAAGAGGATGCCAAGCTGGCGGAACGGTTTCGCCAGCATGACAATACGCTTCGCACGATTCAGACGCCCTTGGCCAGGAAGATTGTGGATCAAGGCCAGTAAATCGTGAGAAATGAGGCAGATCTCTCTTGGGTTTGGTGGGCAGAATCGTGAGAATGTCGATATGGGAAGCATTGCATGAGCTCGGCATTCACATCACATGGAAAAAGGTGCGCAGGGGTTTGTGCAGGATCTGGTACTGGTGGCGATGGTGGTGGTGATCACAGTGCGGAGGTGGGTATGACACGGTTGAATCAGACACGCTGGAATCGGGGAACGCGAAACGCCTTCACGCTGATTGAGTTGTTGGTGGTGATTGCGATCATCGCGCTTCTGCTGGCGATTCTGTTTCCGGCATTGGGCAAATCTCGCGAGTCGGCGCGGCAGCTCAAGTGCGCCACCAACCTCAAGGGACTCGGTACGGGTGTTGAGTTGTACATGAACGACTCGAAACGCATCTTGCCCAAGGTGCTGCCCTTGC
>CAYTYD010000031.1:655-11207 GCA_964441555.1 uncultured Phycisphaeraceae bacterium
GGTGGTGATGTGGGCGGAGGCAACGAGCCGGGCCTGTTGGATGTACTGGGAAACTACATCGATGCGCCTGTGCCACGCAAGCCGGAGGGATCGACGACGTTCATCGTGTCGGATCCGTATGTGTGCCCCAGTGACAAGAAGTCGAGCGTGAGCAGCGAGGGGGAACTGGTTCCCCCGGTGCATGAGAAGTTTGGTGTGTCGTACGAGTACTACCCGGCGTACTACATGGTCTTTGCAGAGTTGACGCTGTTTGTGCGCAATCCGGAGATTGCCGTGACCAAGGCGATTGAGCTTTCGCCGACGGATTGGCCGGTGATGGGTGATGCCGAGGATTGGCACAACAACCGGGGTGGCGGCGGACCAAAGAAGAACGCGTTGTACTTCAAGGATTGGCGCGCCGATTGGCTGAAGCAGCCAAGCAGTGCTGAGATACAGGATCTGTACACCACGATCGCGCGGGTTGGCTCACCCAGGCCCGGAGGGTGGTAAAGAAAGTACTGAGTACTGAGGAAGGCATTGACGGTTGGCTTGATGTAGACATTTGGAATTTGGGATCTTTCTATGACAACATCTCTTCACCTTGATCCTCTGATTGGCGCTGAAGACCTCAAGCCCGGCGTGCCGCAGGCGCGGCCATCATGGTGGGATCGCAAGCAGGGTGAGTGGAAGAAGCGCTGGGACGATATGAACGGCGACCCGGTGAGGCGGGGGAAGTTTCGCAGGAATGCCGCGATCGCGGCGGTGGTGCTGCTCCTGGCTGGTGGCGGGGCGTACTGGCAATGGGGCATGGTGCATCAGCCCGATTTTGCCGTGGATGACCTGGATGACATTTTCGATTACGCGCTGCTGACGGATGATTTCAACAAGCTGCCTTTGGATAAGCGATTGGAACTGTTGAGCGAGCTGGTGAAGCGCCTCAAGAGCGGATCGACTGAGGATTCGGTGATGATGGCGGCATTTGCCAGTGGCATCGCGGGTGCGGCTCGCGATCAATTGATGAAGAACTCCAGCCAGCTGGGCATCGACATGTGGGACAAGTACGCCAAGAACTACGACGAGGTGCCCCCGGAGAACAAAGAGGCGTACATCGAAGACTCTTTGGTGAACATGATGAAGATGATGGAGGCGGTGGGTGGCGTGCAACGCGATATCTCTGATGAGGATCGCATCAAAGAGATGAAGCGTCAGGCCCAGCGCGATGTGAAGCGTGCCGAAACCGGTCGCGGCCCCTCGGGCGCGATGGCCGGGCGCATGTTTGAATTCCTGAGCAATAACGTCGCCAAGAACGCGTCGGCGGGTCAGCGCAGCCGCGGCACGCAGATGATGCGAGACACGACGCGGTATCTGCGTGGCGAATCACTGAATAAGCCCAAGCTGCCTGAAGGCGAGAAGCCACCCGAAGGTGAAAAGCCCGCAACGCCGGAAGGTGACAAGCCTGCGGATGGGGCCGCACCCAGCGAGCCGAAGTAAACGGCACTGCATCTCACACACGCGCTCGCTCGTCTTCTTCGCTGCAGTTGCGACTCTGTACGAAAAAAGGCGGCCAAGTTTGCACTGTGGCCGCCCGGAGGGAGAAAGAGAGAGATTCGGTTATGCTGGCGGCGTATCAGGCGCCGAGCAAGTCTGGCGTGTTCTTGAGATGCGTGGCCAGTGAGCCGCGAAGCTCGTTGACCTTTTCGGTGGAGAGCTTGAGCTCATCGAGGACTTGGGCGGGATACTCAATATTGGTGGGAAGATCGAGGCGATAGCCACCCTCGAGCTCACCGGCGATGCGATCGGCGACGAAGACGATGTTGGTGAGGGTGCGATTCTCGTAGGCCAGATCCCACGGGCGATGGTGGAAGCCGGTGACAAAAGTGAGGGCCTTGGGGAACTTCCAACGCTCGCAGAGCGCAGCGCCGAAATCCTGGTGATTGGCGCCGAAGATCTGGTCTTCGAGAGCGATCATGTTCTCGCAGGGGATGCCCTTGCTGTCGGCGCCGCACTTCTGGAGGACTTCCAGCAGCTTGCTACGGTCGTACTGAAGTTCGACCATGATGCCAATGTCGTGCATGAGCCCGGCGAGGAAGGCCTCGTCGGAGAGACCGATCTTGAGGTGATCGGTGATCATCTTGCACGCAGCGGCGGTGGCGACGGAGTGATTCCAAAGCGTCTTGGCGCCGAAGGCGGGGGTGAGCTCGCCACCACGGAAGAGCTTGGACATGCTGGCGGCGATGGCGATGTTCTTGACGGCGTTGAGGCCGAGCATGACGATGGCGCGATTGATGGAGCCGATCTGGCCGGGGAGTCCGTAGAAGGAGGAGTTGACGACCTTCAAGATGCGCGAGCAGAGTGCGGGATCGTGGCTGACGACCTTGTGCAGATCCTGCGCGGTGGACTTGGGATCTTCGACGATCTGGATGATCTTGAGCGTGACTTCGGGGAGGGTCGCGATGTGGCTGATTTCGCGGATGGCCGCGGAAACAACCAGCTCGCGCGGATTGGCGCCGATCACGCCAGACTGTTCGGCAGGCGCGGCTGTGGTGTTTGCGGCAGTATTGATTGCACCCTTGGCGGCAGGCATGGTCATGGTCTATCCCTCGCGCGACTGGCCGATCCCGCGCGTGCGGGCACTGGCTCAGATATGGGGATATCGGCCGGAGGGAGGGGGCACTTTGCGCCGGGTGTGCGGGATGAAAAGAAAGACCCGCCCCTTTCAGGGCGGGTCGATGGGATTCAGAGGTTCTCGGACATGAAGTCCGGGAGTCAAACTGGATCAGTTGCAGCCAGCGGCAAAGTCAGCGACGAAGTCGAGGTAATCGAAGAAGTCGATGACGGTGTCGGCGTTGTAGTCGGCGCCCGAGGCGTTTGCGGCAAAGTCTGCCACGAAGTCGAGGTAGTCGAAGAAGTCGACGATGTCATCGTTGTTGTAGTCGGCCTTGCAGGTGGCGCTGAGGTAGATGCTGCCGGTGCCAGCGTTCTGGTTGTAGCCACCGACGCGGATGAAGTAATCCTGTCCGGCGACGCAGGGGAAGGAGATGCGTGAGCGGAGGCCGCAGGAGTCATCGTTGCAGGAGATGACGTTGCCGGCGACGCTGGTGCAGGCGGCGTAGGCGGCGATCTTGGTGTCGTAGTTGGAGGCATCGCAGGTGTTGACGCTGGCGGTGCCGGTGCGATCGGCGACCCAGCGGAACCAGACATCGGGGCCGAAGGTCTGGAAGCCGAAGAAGTTGCACTGGGCCTCACTCAGCGGTGGGCTGTTGGTGGCGGTGCAGGTGGTGAAGTTGGTGAGGGTGTTGCGCGTCAGTTCCTGGGCGGAGGCGCAGGTGTCGTTGCTGACATCGAGTGGGGTGACGTTGAGCTGGAAGGTGCCGATGCGACCGTTGTAGCCACAGACGCGGATCTTGTAGGTGGTGCCCTGGATGACGTTGTAGGTGATGCTGGACATCAGGTTGCCGCCACCGTCGTCGTTGCAGGCGAGCTGGTTATTGACGTTGCTGGGGCAGGCGTTGGTGTGGAGTGAGAGGACGGTGTCGGTGATGCCGCCAGCCAGAAGGTTGCTGCCGATGGTGTCAAAGGTGACGGGGCCGGAGCAGGTTGCGGTGTAGGAGTACCAGACATCGGGGCCTTGCGAGCTCGGCGCGCCGCAATCGCTGGCGCCGTCGAGGGTGGAATCGACGGTGGTGCCGAGGATTGTGCCGCTGGAGACGGGGATGGAATCGGCGCAGGCGTTGTTGTCAGGGCGAGCAGGGAGGATGGTGACCTGCTGGCAATCCCACAAGCTGCTGTCGTTGTTGCCGCTGTTGCCATCGGTGGCGGGATCGAAGACAACGCCGATGTAATAGGTGCCGGCGGCGACGGTGTCGGGGATGGCCAGGTTGCCGAGGTTGACGGTGACGGTGGAGTTCGCACCGTAATCCCAGTTGTAGTTGAAGGTGCCCAGGAGGGTGTCGCCACTGGAGATGGTGGTGTTGCTGGAGAGGTAGGCGCGAACGGTAATGGCGCGCGAGGCGGGATTGTTATCGGTGGGCTGGCTGGAGAGGAAGGACCAGCCGGTGCCGGATTCACCGGCGCGGATGGTGGTGGCGCCGGAGGTGCGGCAATTGAGTGCCTGGAGATCGAAGTCGGTGCCGTGGACGGCGGGGATGAGGTCGTTGTAGACGGCGGTCAGCCAAGACTCCCACTGCTTGACGTATTGGCCGCGAGTGGAACGGTTGCTGGTGGAGCAGATGCCGTGGACCCAGCGGTTGTTGGCATCGGGGAAGTAGTACATGCCGGAGCCGCTCATGCCACCCCAAACGGCGGTGTAGCAACCGGCGGTGGTGAAGAGCTGCATCTGGTTATTCGGGCAGGCATCGACGGAGCCGGACCAGTAGGTCATATCGCCACCGTTGTGGAGACCTGCGGTGCCGCAACCCTCGGCGGGGTACGCTGCGTTGTTGTAGCTGCGGCCCTGAATGGTGGCGCAATCGAAGCCCCAGGCGGTGCCGTACCAGCCGGTGAGGTGGCCGACAGCGCGATCGATGCCGACGAGACCGACGTCGTTATCCCAGTTGCCGCTGTTGACCCAGCCCGTCCAAGACCAGACGTGGGTCATGGAGCCAAAGCCGTACTGCTGGTAGATGCCGGAGGGGGGGAAGATGTTGCCTGCGCCATCCCAGCCCGGGAAGACGTAGATGTCGGCGGCCCAAGAGTTGGGGATGCCAGCGGTGCCGAAGGAGTAGACGCAGTGACCTGCGGTGAGGAAGGTGCGGGAGTCGACCATGCTGCCGCTGGCGACGAACCAGGAGTTTCCGCCGTTGTTATTGACCCAGCGCATGGCCATCTTGGCGTTCATACGCCAGGGAGCGCTGGCGCGGGTGGCATCGGCGATGATGGACATGGTGCCGAAACCTTCGGGCATGAATTCGGGATCGTTACGGCCGTCGGCGCCGAGGGCACCATTGAAGCCGCCACCGATTTCGCCGGATGGAGGACGGACGGGATAGAGGGTTTCCTGGCCGGTGAGCTTGTTAAAGCCGATGGGCTGACCGCCATCCACACCGAAATTTCCACCAGCGGTGGGGAAGGGGATGGCGGGGATGTCCTTGAGATTGGGGATCTCGGGGATGCGTGACCACTCGCGCTCATTGACGGGAGCGGGGGGCTGAACGTTGGGGGCCGGAATGGCCTGGACCGTCGGGGCCGGATCGGCAAAGGCGACGGTGGCACACAGGCCGGAACAGAACGCCACGGTCGTGGCACGAATGAGCGACTTCTTCATATTCCCTCCGCAAAAATCTGGGGGCAAGCCCACCGCTTGCCTATTTACCCAACGAGGTATTGTGGCCTGACTCTCGTGAAAGTGCGCAGAATCTGAGAAAAAGGTGAGTCAAGACTTGGGTTGGGTTTGAGTTAGCAGATGGAGTTGCGGGTTCAGTTTGGAGTTTGGGGGATTGGGTAAGCAAAGCGGCCCGAGCACGTTGGTGCCCGGGCCGCGAGGGGGGGTATCGAAAGTTGGCAGATCAGCAGGCGGAGGCGAAGTCGGCGACGAAGTCGAGGTAGTCAAAGAAGTCGATCACGCCATCGGCATTGAAATCAGCGCGGGGGTCGTTGGCGGCGAAGTCGGCGACGAAATCGAGGTAGTCAAAGAAGTCGGTTTCGCCATCGCGGTTGTAGTCGTGGGAGTAACCAACGTACATCTGCCAAGTGCCTTCGAGGGAATTGAACCCAGCGAGGCGGATGTAGTAGTCTTCATTGGCGACGACATTGAAGCGGACGCGGGAACGGAGGGAGATGTAGTCGTCATTGCAGGCGATCTCCGTGCCATTGCATTCGGTGAAGATCGAGAGTGTCGAGTCGGTGTTGAGGGCGGTGTCGAGCGTATCGACCTGAATGGTGCCAGCGCAGCGGGCGACGAAGCGATACCAGACATCCTTGGTGTCGTTGACACCGCCGCACGAGGAGAGGTTGGTGCCATCGGCAAGAACGTTGGTGGCGGAGATCGTGCCGGTGTTGACGGCGGTGGCGCGACTGCACGCGTTATTCGCGGGGCGGATGATCAGGGTGACGTTGCGTGTGGTGGTGACGCCGCTGAGTGCGCAATCTTCGAAGGTGACGGTGCCGGTGTAGGTGCCGACGGGCTGGGCGACGTTGACGGTGACCGTGGTGTTCTGAGTGGCGTTGTAGAGCTGGTTGTTGGTGGTGCGCGAAGTGGTGATCCAGGTGCGATTATCGGTGACGTTGTAGGTGAGGCCGGTTTGACCGGTGTTGTCGGCGGTGTAGACCTCGGTGTTGGCGAAGAGGCCACCGGAATCACCTTCGACGGTCATGTCGGTGGCGGGGGTGACGCTGAGTGTGCCGCGAGTGAAGTTGGAAACGGCGCCGATGGTGGTATCCCAGGTGCCACTGACGCCGAACATGCCGGTGAGCCAGACGCGTTTGCCAGCCATGGAGTTGTTGAAATCATCCCAATCGATGGAGCCACCGAAATAGTCTCCCCAGCGGGAGCCGGATGAATTGCCACTGCCAGTCTGGATGGCGGCGGAGGAATTGGAGAAGACGCCATTATCCATTTCGACGACGCGTGCGTTCATGAATTCGCCGGGCCCGCCGCGGGTGAAGACCCAGTAGGCGTTGTTGGCGTAATCAGCGGCGTTGGAGGGGAACCAGTAGTAGAGATCAGGTCCGCCGAAGATGCGGTCAAGGACGACGGCATTGGTACCTGCGTTGAATTTATAGAGGCGGCAGACAGCGCGGTTGACGGTGTCACCGGCCCAGAGATTGGCCTCTTGCAGGCCGGTGTGGATGAATGTTCCGGTGCCACCGGCGGAGTCACTGGCCTGAACTGCGGTCATGAGGCGGCAATCGATGGTGTCGAGGGCTGCGCCGTTGGGCTGAAGCGCGGAGGGGGGAAGGTCGTAATCGGCGACGTTAATATCGACTGCGGTGCGGGTGTTGGCACCGAAGGGATCGTTGACGTACCACTTGGTGATGGCGGAGCCGCCGGTGCGGCGGGAGTTGACGAAGAGTGCATCCTGGGCGGCGAAGGCGGATTGCTGCTTGACCGCGCGGGGGAGGCGCATGGCGGAGCCGTCGGGGTTGTTGAAATTGAAGTGGTTGGAGGAGAAAGCAGTGGCGAAGTTGTAGATTTCGGATTTGACCCAGACCGTGCCGCGAGACCAGCGGAAGCCGCCGGAGAAGCGGAACTGATCTCCGCCGACATAGACGTGATCATCGGAGAAGCCCAGGTCGTAGTAATCTGGGAAGCTGGCATCGGCGGTGCCGGCGTTCTGAACGAAGTTGAAGGCGTAATACTGCCATCCGGAGCCGGTGAGGCCGATGGGGGTGCTGTTGGCGGAGATGGCGAGGAAGAGGCGGCCGTATTGATCGCTCTCGCGCTTGACGTGCCAGAGCATGATCCAGCGACCATTCCAGATGTCGTAGCAGATCTTGGGGTCGTAGAAGTTGTATGAGGTATCGAAACCGAAGAAGTCGTTGGCATCGCGGGTGAAGATCTGATTGCCGCATTTGTCGAAGACGGTGTAGTCATCGTTGATGACGTGACAGACGTAGCCGTTGGCGACAGCAACATCGGGATCGGCGGGAGTCCACTCGTTGTTGGCGGTGCCGTTGAAGCGTTGGATGAGGGTGGGTGCGGCGGGCTCGACCTGTCCGATGGATTGATCGAGGATGGCGATGGGTTCGTTGCGACCGGAGGGGTAGAAGATCTTTTCGCCGGGGGCGAGCTGCAGATTGTGCATCACAGTGCGCTTGCGATCATCACGATCCTTGTAGATTTCGGGGGGATTCTCGATGCCCATGGTGGGGCGAGTACCTTCGCCGAAGCGCGACATGTCGCCACGGATGGGTGGGGGCGGCACGGGCAGGGGCTGTCCGGGTATGGGATTAAGTACTTGATCTGCCAGAGCAGGTGCGCAGAGCAAGCCAGCGACACAAAGCACGGCGAATGAACGCTTCGACATATGGGATCCTCCCTTGGTGGACGTCACTATAAAAACGAAGCCCGCATGACGCGCTCTCGGAGAATTTTGCAATTTCGCGTGTATCTTGAAAATCGTGCGCGATTTTGCGATTTGTTAGTAGGTATTGAGCTTGCGGCCAAGATTAGTGTGGGGGAGGTTGAGGGCGGCAAGGGAGGCAGCGATGAAGGGACCGGTGTTGCCGTTGCCGTAGGGATGTGGGGTGGTGAGGGGTGCTGTGTCGCCCAGCCATGAAGCGATTGCGGCACGAACAGAGTGTGAAGACTCATCGGCGTGCTTGACGTTTGCGGCGTGTTCGCGGCCGTGCTGGCGGGGGCCGATGTTGACGACGCGGGTGCCGAGGACGGCGGCCTCGATGAGGCCGGCGGAGGAATTGCCAACGAGAAGGCCACAGGTCGTGGCGAGGCGCTTGAGGAGGCCGATGAACTCGGCGCGAGGGAGGTGTTCGAGGTGGCGGGCCGGTGGGGATTGTCTTGTGGATTCGGCGATGGCGCGGAGGATGCCATCGCGACCGGGATCGTGATTGGGGGAAAGGATGAGAAGGCGATCGCGGCCGACGGCGGCAGCGCATTCGTCGATGATAAGTGACGCGGCGGCTTCTTCGGCTTCGGCGTGACGACCGACGGGGTGATGAAGAAGGAGGATGCGGGGAGAGCCGAGCTTGGCGAAACGGGAGTCGGAGAGTTCGGGGATGGAGGCCAGGCCGTCGACGGCGGGAGAGCCGGAGACAAAGACGCGGTCAGCGCGTTCGCCCATGCGGATGATGCGATCGGCACTGGCGCGGGTGGCGGCAAAGTGAAGATGCGCGAGCTTGGTAATGGCGTGACGCATGGCTTCGTCGGCGATGCCCTCAGCGCGATCGCCACCATGGATGTGGGCGATTGGGATGCCAGCGATGGCGGCGGCGGAGGCAGCGGCGAAGGCCTCTATGCGATCACCCAGGACGATGATGCAGTGAGGCTGGTGAGATTCGAAAGAGCGGCCGAAGCGAGCGATGCCGGCAGCGAGGGCCTGCACGTCGGCAGCGCGGCCGGTGCGGCCAGCGATCTGCATGGGAATGGTGTCGGCGATGGGAAAGGCAGCTTTGACCTCGCGGAAGGTGAGAGCGGGAGAGATGAGGTGGGAGCCAGCGGCGATGACCAACAGTTGCAGGGCGGGGTGGGCCTCGATGGCTCGCATGATGGGGACGAGGAGACCGAACTCGGCGCGAGTGCCGGTGATGACGGCGATGCGCGCGGGGGAGACTTCACCGGGAGAGGTGTCTGGTCTGATTGCGGGTGTTTCGTCCCAGCCGTCGCCGATCATCGCAGACCTTTCATGCAAGACAGTTCAACGCAGAGGCACAGAGGCGCAGAGGAAGGTCGGAGGGGGAGGAGAGAAACTGGCAAATTTGCACATGAGCAATGACGCAAACAGGAACCGATGTGTTGTGGCCAGTGAAACGCCGAACCGAGCAAGCGCGTCATCAGCGCAGTGACACAGTGCCTTCTTTGCCGATTTGCATTTTTGCCGATTTGCGGATTTTGATTGTTCACGCGAACCTCACAGCATCGTTCGGCACCGGCATATCGGCATCGACAGCGCGGGTAAGAGGTTTGCCGAGGATATTGCTGAGATGGAAGGGCGCGAGGCCGGTGCCGGGGCGCTTGATGGTGAGATCGGCGGGAGTGAGGATGTGCCCGGCGGGGAGAGCGCGGGTGGTGGTGAGGGATTGGCGGGAGACTGTGCGGACATCTTCTTCGATGGGGAGGACGCGCTTGATGGCGTTGACATCAGGCGGGCGCGTGCTCATGAGCTCGGCGGAGCGGCGATGAGCGCTGCTCATGGAGGCAAGGGCATCGGCATCAAAGAGGGGAAGAGAGCGGACGTTGTGGCAATAGAGGGAGAAGCCGTTGGGATCGAGGGAGGCGGCGTGATCGGGACCGGCGGCGGAGCGGGAGTAGGTGAAGTGCTTTTCGAGGATGCGGGCGCCCATAAGGACGGCATCCATGCCGGTGGAGAGGCCTGTGGTGTGATCGCTGTAGCCGATGATGCGATGGGGGAGGAGGTTGGCGATAGCGGCGATGCCGCCAAGTTCGGCCATGTGTGAGGGAGTGGGATAACTGCTGACACACTGGAGGTAGGCGGTGTTTTGATAGGCAGAGAGCCATGATTCGCAGGTGCTGATTTCTTCGGGGGTGCTGGCGCCGGTGCTGACGATGAGGGGTTTGCCGGTTTGGGCCAGAGCGGAGAGGAGGGGGAGATTGATGATGTCGGGGCTGGCGGTTTTGTAGGCGTTCCAGGGGAGTTGCTGGGCGATGGGAACCAGCTCGGCGGAGAAGACGCTGACGATGGCATCTACGCCGCGGGATTGGGCGAGTGTGACGCAGGGGGCGAGATGCTCGATGCGAAGTTCGAGACGCTTGAGCATGGAGACGGGATCGGATTCGCCTGCGGACTTCTGGTAGGCGGCGAGCTTGGCCGCGCTGCTCATGAGGCGGTCGGCCTCGAAGAGTTGGAACTTGACGGCGTCGGCACCGGAATCGATGGCGAGGTGGGTGAGATCAACAGCGCGGGCGGGATCACCATCGTGATTGACGCCGAGTTCGGCG
>CAYTYD010000031.1:11217-18136 GCA_964441555.1 uncultured Phycisphaeraceae bacterium
GGGGGGCTCGCGGCCGCCGATGGTGCGTGAGTTGATGATCATGCGGCATCCTTTTCACGAGGTTGCTCGCGATGGTGGGCACAAGAGGGTGCAGCAGCGCGCTGGCGGAGGATGGCATCGGCGACGGCGAGATCGAGGGGTGTGTCGATATCGATGACATCGCCCTCATTGGTGGTGATGGCGCGGCGATCAGTGCCGAGGAAGGCGTGGGGGCCGGGGGGGATGTTGGGGATCTGGTGAAAGAGTGCAGCGCGAGTGAGGGCGAGGATGCCGCCATCTGGGATGTAGGCGGAGGGGAGGAGTTGGCGGCGGTAGGTGTTGTGGAAGAGGGTGTCGCCTTCCCAGGGGGCGAGACGGGAGTGTTCATCGATGCGCACGGTCCACCAGGGGTGGTGTTTACCGACGTGAGAGAAAGACTGGACGGAGTGGCAGTTGGTCGTGGTGAGGGTGTGGATCGCGCGATCAAGGAGATCGGCGGGGCGGATGGGGACGTTGGCGTAGAGGATGACGATGGGTCCGGGCCACATGTGGCGAATGTGGGTTTCGTGCGCGGCGACGGCGTGGCGCGCGGCCTCGTCGATGGTGGCGGTGTCGGAGGCGAGGTGCGACGGGCGGGCGATGAGTGTGCAGCCCATGTCGGTGCCGAGGCGCGCGGCGTGCGGATCGTCGGTGGAAAGGAGGATGTTGGCGGGGTTGGAGATCGAGGTGGAACGCAGCGCGAAATCGATGGTCCAGGCGATGCAGGGGCGACCGGCGAGGGGCGCGGTGTTCTTTCCCGGAACACCTTTGGAGCCAGCGCGCGCGAGGATGATGCAGAGGGTGTCGGCGGGGAGATGAGCAGGAGGTGTGGTCACGGCAGGGAATTTTTTCAGGAAGCGGCTTTGAGGGGAGTGATGTTGGCGACAGGGGTGGATTCGATGAGAGAGGCGTGGAGAGGAAGGGGCAGGAGAGGAAGTGGCGGGAGGGAAGGAATCGCGGCCGCGCGTGGGGGCTTGGACCAGATGTGTAGAAGGGAAGTTGAGGAAGAGAGTGTGCCACTGTCGATCCAGTTGGCTTGCGCATCTTGAAGCGAGACGCGGCCAGCGGCGGAGATGCCGATGTGATGCATGGAGTTCAGGAAGCGGGCGCGGAGGGGGAGCGCGAGGGGCGTGATGCGTCCGGCAGCGGAGGTGGGAGGATCGATGATGCATCCACCGGCGAGCATGGTGAGTTCGGCGTAGCGCTCATCGAGGGGGTAGGTCTCGTCGCGGCGCTCGAGACGGGGGATGAGGAAGGGTGTGGGTAGGCCGATGGATGATGTGGTGCGCTGCGCCAGGGCGGCGGAGAAGGCCGCGTTGGAATCGAACCATTGCGCGGGATCAAGACCGGTGATGCGGGCGAAGGACTCAGCCGTGGGAGCGAGAAGATCGACAGTGATGATGTCGACAGGTGAGCCAAGGAGTGCGGAGCGCTGATCAGCGGTGAGGTTGAAGCGTGTGCGCACATGGATGGCGCTGATGCCAGCGTCTTTGGCAGCGTGAATGAGGTGGATGAGGTTGGGGTGATTGCAGGGATCGGCGGGTAATGCGGCGAGGAAGGTGACGGTGGCGGCAGGATTGGCTGCGCCAAGATCGCGAAGGATGCGCTCGGCCTGACGAGTGTCGAGGATGGTGTGATCGGGCCCGACGAGGTGCAGAAGAAGATCAGAGGGGGCGTCGGGGCGATGAGTGAGGAGGCCGGAGGAGTGTGCCGCGCGGGCGATCGCGGAGGCATCGGCGCTGGGGATGTTGGAGCCAAGCGTGTTGAGGATGGAGGCGATGAGGGCGCAGCTTTCGGGAGTATCGGCGATGAGGCGGGCGGGAAGATCGCGCACGAAGGGAGGAATGTGCAGGCAGCAGTTCTTGCCCAGAGGATCGAGCTGGGGAGCGATGGGGATGTAGCCCAGAAGCGCGCCGATGGAGGCGAAAGGACCGGCACCGGGGCGATTGACAGCGAGCTCATCGACCAGATCACGAGAGAGGAGGCAGGGGGAGAGGCCGCAGGGGGCCGGGGAGAAGATGAGTTTGTGGGAGTCAGGGCGTTCGAGGTGGCGCTGGATGGTGAGATCGATCAGTGAGGGATCGATCAGCGACCAATCGGCGGCGAGGAGAACGCAGGCGTCGGCATCGTGATCGGCGAGTGCGGCGGAGAGGGCGGAGGGGACGAGGGCTTCGTCGAAGACAGTCGCATTGGCGACGCCGCTGCGCCAGGAGAAACGCGAGAAGGCGCGAGTGCCGCGGAGAGCGCGGAAATGGTCATCGGCGTGCGCGGGGTCGATGCGGGCGGCGGAAATGTGAGGGCCGTGAGCACCGGCGAGTTGCAGGGCGCGGGCAGGATCTGCAGAGAGGAGAACGATGCGATCGATGTGCGTGGATTGGCGAAGACGGTTGAGAGTGAGCTCAAGGGGATTGCACCCCAAGTGAAGCGGCGCGGAGAGATCGCGGGGTGTGCCAAGCCCGGAGCGGTGTTCATCGACGAGGACGCAGGCGATGACCTTGCGCGTGGTGGGCGCGGGTGTGAGTCCGGCGGCGGCGAGCATGTCGGGTGTGGGCGCGGCTTCGCGCGTGATGCGGGGAGCGCCGGAGAGCATGGAAAGGGAATCGTCGAGGAGGCGAGCAAGATGCTCAGCGGCATCGGCGAGCCAAGCGACATTGGTGCGGTCGCGTTCGAGTTGCATGGAGAGACGGGCGCGTTCATCCTGAGTAGTGCTCATGGAGATGGCGCGATCGTGGCGGAAGCGATTGAGGGCGCCGGTCTGATTGAGGTATTGGACCAGGTCGTAGGCGGGGGTGAGACGTTCGACGCTGGAACGAAGATCGTGCAAGCGGGTGATGATCTTGTTGACGCGCGAGGTGTCATCGAGGGAATGGCGGGCTTCATCAAGGAGATCGCGGGCTTGACGCGAGAGTGCGGCGACGCGGAGGGTGTCGAGGCGGACACGGGTGATGCGAGCGTGAAGGCGAGTGAGACGTTCGCTCGGCGCGGGTGCGGCATTTGGCGCGGGGAAGGAGCCGAGGGGCTCGGTGCCGAAAAGAGTGAGGCAATCGGCAAGGGTGCGAATGCTAGTGGAAGCCTTTTTCACGCCACCTTCGGTGGCATCGATGATGCGCAGGCCACGATCGGTATCGGCTTTGAAATCGCGCTCGAATTGGAGGAGGTAGGCGGACATCTGCTCATCGGTGAGGATGGGGCGGCCGAGTGTGTCTTCGCGACGGCTGAGCATCTTGCCAAAGCGGAGGATGCGTTCGAGCTCGAACATCTCCAAGGTGCGGAATTGATTGAGCTCGCCAGCCCAGACGTCGTGAATGGCCGCGCCCGAGGAGTAATACTGACCATCGGTGAAGCCCAGATCCTGACCGATGAGGATGACGGGATCGCACCCCAGGTGACGGGCGGTGTAATACGCCAGATGCGCGACGGTGGCGCCGGGTGCGATGGGGTGCATGTCGCGCTTGAGATCGTCACCCAGCAACGTGTCGAGCCATGGCTCGGCGGGGATGCAAAGAGCGCCCGGCCAGGATTGGAGAATCGCGGGATTGGCCTTGGATTCGACGATGAGGCTGATTCCCTCGACATCGGCTGCGGTGAGACCTTCGTAGAAGCGACGGGAAATCTCGTGATAATCCAGCGCAGTGACAAAGTGTGGTTTGATGCCCCTGGCAAGCAGTTGCTTGAGAACAGTCTGCACGGCGATGATGACGAAGCGATCGCGCACACCGGGGCGAGAGAGCAGATCGATGTTGCGGGCCAGGGAAGGGCCAGCGCTGACGACGATGGCGGGTTTTCCCTTCATCGCGCTGGCGAGGTGGGCGATGCCGGGCTCGGTGGCGTAACGGTCGACATTCTGAAAGAGGTTGCGGAGCGTGACATCGACCTGCACGAGGGTGGTGACGACGCTGGTGCGGGCAGCGCGAATGACTTGGGCAAAGGACGCACCGAAGGTGTGTGCGGCGTGATTGAGGCGCACGCGGCTGGGGGGGTGATCGACGATCTTGGCGCCAATGCAGAGGATGCCTTCGAAGCCAGCGACTCGCGCGGAGATGGCGGGGATGTCGGTGGGGTCGGTGAAGAGGGCGACGTTGGAGTGTTCGAAGACTTCGGAGTAATCGAGGCGTTCGAGGACGGAGCGAAGGAGGGGGAGATCGGTTTCGAGGACGAGGATGATGCCGCTGCGCTTCATCTGGCGTGCCATGGCGGCGACGTGATAGCCGAGGGCAAAGCCATTGACGACGAGGGCGGGATTGGATTCGATCGCGGCGGACTTGGCGAGGGCATCGGCCTCGGCGAGGGGTTTGCGGCGCGAGCAGAGTTGCATTGCCTGTGCCGCGGCGTTGTTGGCCGGGAGGGTGAGGATGGCGGCGGGGACGCCGTCTTCGCTGGGGAAGAACTCAAGGGAGGGGTGTGGAGAGGCGGACTGAATGAGCGCGGCGGTATCGGGGCTGGTGCGCGCCAGCGCGGCGAGGTTTCGCCGCAGTGTGAGGGGGTTAGGAACGGGAAGGCCGGTTCCACCGGAATGGGGTGACGCATCCATGCGCATCAGGGGTTATCGGCGGGAGCGGCGGAAGGGCCGCAAATACCAAATGCCAAATTCCAATGTGCCAAATGGGAAGCGCGGCGCGGAGTGGATGGCAAGACTGGCATCCCTTGAACTGGGGAGAGTCGTCGCGGATTAGGGGTGGGTGTATATAAGATGATGCGTGATTGACCTAGACCACAATGCGACGACGAGGCCGAGCGCGGCGGTGCTGGCGGCATTGGTCGAGGGTGCGGGGGAGTTGTACCACAACCCATCGAGCACGCATCGGGCCGGGCAGCAGGCGCGGCAGGCGATCGAACTGGCTCGGCAGAGCATGGCGGACCTGATCGGGTGCAAGGCGCGGGAGATCACTTGGACGGGGAGTGGGACCGAGGCGATCGATCTGGCGATTCGAGGGGTGTTGGGCGCGTTGCCGCGAGCGAACCGCAGATTGGTGACGACGAAGGTGGAGCATCACGCGGTGCGGGCGATTGCGGAGAGTGCGGGTGGGGACATCGAGGTGATGGATGCCCCACTGCTGCCGGATCAAAGTGGGCGGGTGGATGTTGCCGCGCTGGAGCGGATGTTGAGTGGTGCGCCGGGGTTGGTGAGCGTGCAGTGGGCGAATAACGAGACGGGCGTGGTGCAGCCGCTGGATGAGGTGGTGCGGGTGGCGCATGGGCGCGGGTGGCTGGTGCATACGGATGCGACGCAATGGGTGGGGAAGATGCCGACGGAATTGAAGAGTGGTCCGGCGGTGGATGTATTGACGTGCGCGCCGCACAAGTTTGGTGGTCCAAAGGGTGTGGGTGTTTTTATGGCGGCACGGCATGTGAAAGTGATGCCGCGGGTAATGGGAACACAGGAGTTGGGGAGACGGGGCGGGACGGAGAACACGGCGGCGATTCATGCCAGCGGGGTGGCGGCAAGAGAGGCGATGGAGTGGTTGATGGATGAGGGGGCGCGGGTGCGAGGCGGAGCGCTCCGCGACAGATTAGAGCAGGCAATGGTGGAGCGGTGCAGCGCGGATGTGAACGGGGCTGGTGCTGAACGGTTGTGGAACACGACGAATGTGGGGTTTGCGGGGTTGGAGGCGGAGGCGATTCTGATTCTGCTGTCGGAGCGGGGCGTGTTGGCGAGTGCGGGGGCGGCGTGCTCGAGTGGATCGCTGGATCCATCACCGGTGCTGCTGGCGATGGGAGTGGAGCCGAAGGTGGCGCACGGAAGCGTGCGCTTCTCGATTGGAAGAGAGACGACGGAGCGCGAGATTGATGAGGCGATCAAGGTGATCGTCGAGTGCGTGGGGAAGTTGAGGGGGTCGTGGGGAGGAGTGAAGAGGAGTTGAAAGAAGCAAGTTGAAAGAGGAGACCAGCCCACGCCCACGTGGAGTATGCGGTGATTCAAGGCAGATGATTTCAGCCGCGATTCTCGCGGCTTTTTTACTGAGGCAGAGAGGGAATGGACGTGCTATTGAACAGCGGTGCAGCTTTCCAGGGGTAGTCGCGGTCGCTTCGCGACACGCTCGACCCCTGGCAACCATCACGCGCCCATGTCATGGGCGAAGAGGGTTGTTTGAGGATGCGGTGCATCGAGACAGCGTGTAGAGGTTGTGGGGGTTACATTCCGGGGGTGTGGCTTTGCCACGACCCCCGGCTACTCAATTTCACCGCTACGCGGTGTGAGACACTTTGCACAAAGTCCTGTGTGCGTGATGCCACGCCAGTCACTTTCTTGAGGCGGCTTCGGCATAGGCCTTATTGACTGCCGCGGCGTGCTGGATGAATGTGCGGTCGGAGATGTCGCAGGTGCCATCGCGATTGAGATCTTTGCGGGCTTTGTCTTTGGTGTCATCGAGGGCGTCCCATGCCGCGAGGTCTTTGTCATCGACGGTGCGATCCATGTTGATGTCTTCGCTGCTGCGTGTTACGCGGGCAAGGGGATCGCCGATGACAACCTGCTGCCACGAGATGGCGGGGATGGCGGACCAGGCGGCCTCTACGAAAGTGAGATCACCCAGAAGAAAGTTGGCGGCGAGGGGGAGGGTGTCGGGAGTGGTGAAAGAAAAGGGTTCCTGGGCGTTGCCGATGGCGAAGGTGCCGCCACTGGCGAGGTATGCGGAGATCTGCTGCTGACCGGGCCAGCCGCCGAGGCCGCCGAAATCGCGGGCATTGAAACTCTCGATGGAAAGGAAGATGGCGCCGGGAGCCCAAGTGAAGCTTTCGCCGTAGCAGATGCCGGCATCTTGGCCGGCTTTGGAGCCGCCCTTCACAGCGGGGTGTTTGCCGGGAGTGTTGTTACCGAGTGATGAGAGGAGGATGACGGGACGGGAGATGACGCGAGCATTGGGTGACCATTCGTAGCGCGGACCGACGCAGAAGTGATCGG
>CAYTYD010000032.1:0-18104 GCA_964441555.1 uncultured Phycisphaeraceae bacterium
GACGTCATCTGCGTCCAAGTCCTCAGCCCGCAGGAAGTAGACCCTCCAATCGCTGGCGACCTCCGCCTCAAAGATGTCGAAGATGGTGACTTTGCCGAAGTGACCATCGCCGCGCCGCTCCTGAAGAAATACAAGGCCACTGTCGCTGCGTACTGCCAGCAACTTCAAGAGTTCTGCACGCAGCGCGACATGGGGTATCTTTTCGTCAAGAGCGACCTACCGATTGATCTTCTCCTTCTCGATTACCTCCGTCGCCGGGGGGTGTTGCAATGACCTGGCTCTCTCCACTCTTGGCTGGCATTGCTGCGGCGATTGCCATTCCCACGCTACTGATTCTCTATTTTCTGAAGTTGCGCCGCCGCGACCTCGAAGTCTCCACAACGTTGCTGTGGAAGAAGGCCATCGAAGATCTGCAGGCCAACGCACCGTTCCAGAAACTCCGCCGCAATCTGCTTCTTTTCCTGCAGCTCCTCATTCTTGCCGCCGCGCTCCTGGCGATCGGCCAGCCTCAGATCAAGGGCAACATCAACGCCGGTCAGAAGTTCGTCATCCTGATCGATCGTTCTGCCAGCATGCAGTCTGTGGATGAAGTTGATGGCAAGCAGAAGCGTTCTCGCCTGGATGCTGCCAAAGCTCAGGCCCGCGCCTTGGTTGATTCCATGCGTGAGCCCACCAAGCTCAAGATCTCCGCGGATGAATCCAGCGACGAGGCCATGCTCATCGCCTTTGATTCCACCGCCGAAGTGCGTCAGCAGTTCACCAGTGACAAAGCTTCCCTTCGCGCCGCCATCGATGCCATCGAGCCCACCGATGGTCCCGGCCTTCTCACCGAGGCCGTGCAACTTGCCAAGGCCCACGCTCCCAAGCGCATCATCGAGGGAAAGACCGTCGAAGGCCTCAGCGATGAAGCCAGCGCGGTCACGCTCCATCTCTGGACTGATGGTCGCCTCTCCGATGCGGAGCGCGCGGGTGTCAGTCCGCAGGATGAAGTTGTGTTGCACAAAGTTGGTGCCGCCGAATCCGCCAATCTCGGCGTCGTCACTCTCCGCTCCGAACGCTCCTTCGAAGATGCGGGCAAACTCACCATCTTCGTCGGAATTGAATCCACCGATCGCTCGCCCCGCGCGATAGATGTCGAACTCACCATCAATGGCCAACCCGCGGCCATCAAATCCGTGCAGATTCCCGCCGCCACCGTTGCCCGCACCGGCGAAGAAAAGAAAGAGGGCTCCGAAGGCAGTTCCGATGCCCGCCCCGTCACCGAAGTCGTCAAATCTGGTTCCGGCGGCGTCGTCTTTCAACTTGATCGCTACGAAGGCGGCCTCGCCACCGTCAAACTACGCACTCCTGGTACGGACACCGCTCCCACCGATGATGTGTTCAGCATCGATGATCAAGCCTCCATCGTCCTGGCTCCGGCAAAAAAACTCCGCCTCGCCATGGTGTCCGGTGGCAACCTTTTCCTTCGTACCGCGCTCGAGGGCATCCCCACCGCCAAGTTTGATTCCTACGCGCCTGCCGATTTTGAATCCAAGCTTCGAGCTGGCACACTCCCTGAGTATGACTGCGTCGTCCTCGATGGGTACACCCCTCCCAAGGAACTCTGCACAGGCTCAGCCGGACTTCCTCCCGGTCGCTGGCTGCTGCTGGGCTCTGCTCCACAGCCCTCCAGCGGCATGATCGTGGGCCTCCCGCAGGGTGCTGCCAAGTTCATCGAGTGGAAAAAAGAGCATCCAGCGCTTCGCCAGGTCAACTTGGATGAACCCACTGTCGGCGATCTTCCGCTCGTCACAATTACTCCCGGCACCTCCGCTGTCGCCATCGCCAACACCGACAAGGGGCCCGGCATCGTCTTCGTCGGCAGCATCGACACTCGCGCCGTCGTCGTTCCATTTGATGTCGCCAAGAGCGATTGGCCGTTCAATCTCTCCTGGGTTATCTTCCTCGCCAGCAGCACTCGTGCGCTGGGAGACGACGCCGCAGGCGCCAGCGGCATAAGCACGCAGGCCCTGCAACCCAACAACATTCTCTCCGATCGCATTCCTCAGGGTGCGTCCAATGCTCGCATCCGCATTCCCGGTGGAGACATCTCTCCCCTTGCGCCCGCCCCCGACGGCGCGGTGGTCTTTGGCCCGATTCGTCACCAGGGTGTCTACGAAGTCTCCTGGTCAGGTCAGGCCGGCCCCTTGGATCGTCAGGAAGGTGGCACTGCCAAGCGTCTATATGCCGCCAATCTTCTCGATGAATACGAATCCAACATCGCTTCTTCAAACGTCTTAAACCTGCGTGACCGTGATGTCACCGCTCGCTCGGAAAACCAGATCACGGCGGATCGCAAGCTCTGGCCGTGGCTCCTTCTGGCCGCTCTCGCAATCGTTCTCTTCGAATGGTTCATTTACAACCGCAAGGTCTACGTGTGATGTACTTTCCCTCGTGGCGAGTCGCGTGCTTCACTCTTGCCACTGTGTTGACGCTGCTCACATCGGCAGTTCGCGCAGCCGATCCGCCCGTCGCGCGGATCACCAATGTGCAATTCGGCTTTGATGGCCGCATGCAGCCGGAGCGCTGGGCCCCCCTTCGCATCACAATCGATGCCGTTCAGCGGCCCTTCTCGGGCACACTCATCATCTCCTATCCCCAGGATCACACCCAGCGGGCGTTGCTTCACGTGCCAGCCGCAGGAACTCCGGGTGTCGCCACGCCCGTGGAAACAGTCATCTGCTTGAAGCGTCACTCCGACGTCGTCGTTGTCACCCTCGTCGACGAGCGCGGAAAGCCCATCGATCGTCGGCGTTTCGGCAACACCGCCGAGGATGCCGATGCAGAGCCTCTTCTCTTTGATGCGCGTGAAGGTCTGGTCGTCTGCCTCGGCCGCGTCTCACCGAATCGTCATGTCGAACCCCTCGAGCTCGCGCCTGATCCGCAGGATCAGTCGGCCTACTACGGTCAAGTTCAAGAGCCATCCAATGCGAGAATGGCTGAAATCCGTGCCATGCGTCTCGGTTCCTTGCATACCGCCGAGGCCGATCCGCTCGCACTTCCCTCGAATTGGGCCGCGTACGACACCGCCGAAATCATCGTCCTCCGCACAGAGGAACTTTCCGATCGCATCAACACCGCTTCGCGCCAGGCCATTCTTCAGTGGGTACAAGGTGGTGGCCGCCTCGTCCTCGTCGTTGATCAACCCGGCGATCTGTGGCGCACATGGCTTCCCGATGGCATGGCTTCATTCATCACGCTTGCCGATCCCCAGCGTGTGCCAGTGCCGCTGGATTGGCAAGATGTGCTCGCCCATTCCGACCGTCCAGCGTTCAGCATTGTCACCAAAACCAGCAACGCTGGCGTTCAGACCAAGCCCGCGAATCCGAACAATCCAGTTCCGCCCCCCGCGGCAGACGCCACTGTGGAAGCCGCCCCAGCTTCCACTGCGGATTCTCCAAAGACCTTGGCTGGTCCTCTCTCCATCACCGAAAAGCTCAAGCTTTATTCATCGGAATTCGTACCCGCCAAAGCCGTCCTAGCCCGTCCCATCACCATTGCCCCTCAGCTCATGAAGAGTGGTTGGACCACTGTGACACGTGCAGACACTTCCATTGTTCGTCCACCTGCCCCGCCCCAACTCAACGACTCTGTGACAGCCGCCGTTTCACCAGCAGTCGTCGCCCACGGCCCTGTCGGTCTGGGGTATGTCACCATCCTCACATCAGATCCTTCGTTGGCAGCCGCCGAGCCATCTGTGGAAACCTCACGTCGCCTTTGGCTTGCCGCGCTTGCGCCATGTCTTGAGGACTATCTCAGTCTCCCGCTTCTTCCCGCCAACGCCAGGCAGCAGTGGGGGGGATGGTCCGGCGGTACCAGTGGCAGTGACGATCTGCAAAGCCGCGCCATCACCCAGGAACTCAACGCCCTGGCTGATCATCCCGGCCGCAATCTTGACCCCATCGCCGTTCTCATTGCCCTTCTCGCCTGCGCTCTTCTTCTGGCCGTCTTGCTCGGTCCGATCGATGGCCTCGTGCTGCACGCCAAGCGCAAGCTCCATTTGTCTTGGGCGACTGCCCTATTTTGGGTTGTCGTAATCTCAATCATCGCCGGCTTCGTGCCGTACTTCCTCCGTGGCAATCTTCCCACCATGAGAATCACTCGTGCCGTCGACGATGTCGTCATCGACTATGGTGGCGTCACTGGCTGGCGCACCACACTTCACGGCCTCTTTGCGGCTCAACCCGGCTCGCGCCCTCTGATTGCGGCTCCTGACGCTCCCGTTTCGGGCTCCGCATTCCGAGGCGTCGCCGTCGGAGAATACTGGAACACCTCATCGCCCATCTTCACGCCCATTGATCTGCTGCAAAGCAGCACGCTCTCCTCTCGTGGCTCAGAAGTCTCTGTCTGGCCGCTTGCGATTCGTCAGGGTCAGTGGTCGTTCCGCAATGCCATGTCCATCGGGCCGATCTCCGCCGCCGAAGATCGAGTTCCCATCCGTGCCCGTGCCATTCGCATCGACGCCCACTCCTACCGCATCGAAGTGGAAGGCACGCCCCTCCCCGCGCCAGCCATCTGCACCATTCTCTCCGGTGAAGTGCGCCGCGCCAACCCCCGCACCTCCAGCAGTCTTGATCTTCTCGGCACTCCCGGCGAGCTCACGTTCACGAGAACCAAATCCGTTCTCGATGACACCATTCCCGCGTATGCGGACTCCACGGAAGAGCTCGCATTTCCTCCCCTTCCATTCAGGTTTGAGAACTCCAAGTCAACACGCCGTCCTTACGGCGTCATTCAGGATCTTCCCGGCGTTCAGCGGCACGAATTGGCCATCGAAGCACGCCTCGCCACCGGCCGCTGGGCTCTCATCACCCTCAATTGCAAGATCGAAATCCCCTCATCATCCTCCGGTGAAGAGTCCCGCGAACTGCACACCCGCACTTATCGCCTCCTCGTGCCCATCGAAGGCAGTGCCACTCCTCCCTCCGATCCCGGAGCCACGCCATGATCGAACTCAAGAAACTCCGCAAATCATTCTTCGTCGGCGGCAAGAATCTTCACGCCCTCGATGGCATTGATCTTTCCATCGGCCCCGGCGAAGTCTTCGGATTCATCGGCCCCAACGGCGCGGGCAAGTCCACCACCATGCGCATTCTCTCGGGCCTCCTTCGCCAGACCAGCGGCACCGCCACCGTCAACGGCCTCGACACTCTCTCCGATGGTGATGCCATCCGGCGCATCATCGGCTATATGCCTGATTTCCTAGGGGTATACGACGATCTCACCGTCGATGAATACCTCCAGTTCTTCGCCGCTGCCTTCAAGATCTCCCGCACCGATCGCCGCCGCATCGTCGATCAGGTTTTGGAATTGACTGATCTCACCACCAAGCGTGCTGCCATGGTCGATTCCCTCTCTCGCGGCATGCAGCAGCGTCTCGGCATCGCTCGTGTTCTCATTCACGATCCCAAGGTCCTTCTTCTCGATGAACCCGCCAGCGGTCTCGATCCCCGCGCCCGCATCGAAATGCGCTCACTCATCACCGAGCTCGGCCGCATGGGCAAGACCATCATGGTCTCGTCCCACATCCTCACCGAATTGGGCGAAATGTGCACCTCGCTGGGCATGATCGAGCGTGGCAAGCTTCTCTTTGCCGGTTCATTGCAGGATGCCTTCGCCCGCGTGCGCGCGGCCGGCGCTGTCCGCGAACGCATTCTCGTGGAGTTGGATCTGCCAGAGACCGCTGATGCCGCCGATGCCCGCTCACGCGCCTCTGCCGCGCTCCTGGTCGATAGCCGCGTGCAATCCGTGGATCGTGATCCTCAATACCCAGCGGCACTCAGTATTGAGCTCACCCCCGGCGAGCACGGTCACCACTTTGTCTTCCAGATTCTCGATCGCGCTGGAATTCAGGTGCGTTCCTTCACGCCTCAAACGCTCAAACTCGAAGACGCCTTCCTCAAGCTCACGACCGGAGCGTTGCAATGACACGCGTCCGGCGCATCCTCTCCACTCTCAACCCCGCCTCCATCTGCTTCGGACCCGTCTTTGAAAAAGAGGTCTACATCAGTGGTCGTAAGGCCGGCACATATGTCGTTCGTGGCCTTGCTGGCTTGGCACTTCTGGCGGTCCTGGGCATCGCCTGCGGCAGTCTCTATGTCACCTATCTCAACAGCGGCTTTCCGGGCACGGTTGCCGATGCCGACTGGGGCGATTCAGGCGGGGGCGGCGCGCTCCGCCTGCAAAAGCTCCAGTCCACCGCGTCCATCCTCGCCGCGATACTCGGCTGGTTTACCTATGTCCTGCTCCTGCTTGTCACCCCCGTCTTTCTCGCCACCTGCGTGATGGAAGAAGTCCGCCTCCGCACCCTTCCCGCACTCCTCACCACGCCCCTCACTGCCTCCGACATCATCTTCGGCAAGCTCCTGGGTCGAGGTGTTCAGATTCTGATTCTCGCGCTTCTCCCCATCCCAATCCTGCTCATCGCCCGCACACTCGGCGGCATTCCCCTCGCCGCCATCTTTTCCTTCAGCGCCATCATCTTCGCTTCCGTGCTTGAGATGGCTGCGGTTTCTATTGCTATCTCCGTCATTTCCCGCCGCTCCGCAAGCGCCATCGTTCTGGCGTATTGCGCCTGGATTGCCCTCAACGCCATACCCGCCATCGCCTGCGCTTACATCGTTCATGAGTTGCACTGGTTCCGCGCATCGGATGCTGTGATGATGGCTCTCGCCGCCCCCGTTGCCATGGGTGCCACCACCGCGCAGCAACTCTTGGGCGAAACCGTTTCCGGCAGCAATTCTCTCTGGATCATCGCGAGCATCTATCACTTCATCGTCGCCGTGCTCATCATCTTCGCTTCGGTTGCCCTCATGCGCCGCACCATGATTCGCGAAGGAGCCGGCTTCACCGGCTCCACTTCAGAATCTCCCAAGAAAAAGAAGAAGCGAACCGCGCTTCCTGCTGCCGCAACCGCCGTACCAGATCAATCTGCTGAGTCACTTGCCGATGTAACTCAATCGGTCATCGCGCCCTTAGGAGAGCAAGTCATCGCACCAGTCGTCGCGCCCGTAGGTGACGAACCCGACCTTGCCACAGGTCGCCTCAGCACAGCTGCGCGCACTGTCTCCGACGATCCCATCCTTTGGCGCGAGCTCCGTACCCCCGTCTTTCGCCGCAAATGGCAACGCTGGGTCGCCATCGCCCTGGGCTTCCTGCTCTTCCTCTGGATATCCATCGGCAGCGTAGATGAACCCACATTCGCCACGCCGATGGTGCTGGGCATCCTCCTCACCATCGGACTCTTGCAATCCGCAGTCCTCACCACCGCCGCCATCTCCAACGAGCGCGAAAGCAAGACATGGGAAACGCTCCTCACCACGCCCCTCTCCGGTGGTGAAATCCTCTGGAGTAAGCTCGCCGCCGCCCTCACCAAGATCGGCTGGCCCGTCGCCATCGGCTTGGTCTTCGTCCTTGTCTTTGGCCTCATACTTACCCAGACCACCCACATCTCCTTGCTACTGCATTGGCCGATTGTTTTTGCTGGTCCCTGCTTCTTCCTCGCCTGCACCGGCACGCTCTTTGGCCTCATCTTCAAGCGTCCCACCGTCGCCGCCGTCTTCAATCTCGGCCTCGCCTTCACCCTCTGGTCCGTCATTCCGCTCCTCCTCTTGGTGTTAGGCCAGACCTACAACGCCGCCACCAACTATTCCGGTGATGGCGACCTCCCCGCCCGCATCTCCCTCCTCATCAACCCTTACGCCTGGTTCGGCATGAGCGTCGAAGGCGCCGTCGCTCGCCACTCGATCGTCTCCTCTTCACCCAGATTCGACCTTCTGAATTTCACCCGCGTTCCCCTCCTCATCTTCCTCTTTCTCGAACTCCTCTTCTCCGGCCTCTACATCGCCCTGGGGTTTGCCGTCATGTTCGCGGCACACCGTCTCTTCCCCCATTTCTCCGGCCGCACCCCTCCCGAGTCCGCCCCCAGAACACCTCCCAACCCACCCCTCTCGATGCAGCCCCCCCCCATTTCTGGCCGATAACACATGCATGACGGCTCGCCTCTCGGCGCTGGTCCTCCTGGCTGGCTGCGCTTCCATTGCGCACGCTCAGGTCGCCCCGCGCCCGAATGGACCCGACGCCGAACGTCGCCCCGAAGCCGCCAAGCGACTGGTCGCTTCGTTTGATTTCGAGGAAAAGGACACCAACCCCGACCCCGTGCCGCGCTACTGGATTCGTGGTCAGGACGATCCGTCCATCAATCGCTCCCGTCCCGGCTTTCCAAATTGGAACACCGCCGAGCTCGATTTCACCGTCGCCTCCAGCGGCATCGGCTCGGTTGTCCTCCCCACCCGAGGCGGCTCCACATCGCTCATCCTCGAGCGAGGTGTCATCCCCATCTTCGCAGGTGCCGACTACCAGATCACCGCCCGCATCCGAACCTTGGACCTGAAATCCGCCCGAGGCCTGATCGCCGCATCACTACTCGACGCGGCAGGCAAGCCGATCCCAGGAACGGAGACGCGATCACGTCCTGTGGTCACTGATGGCTCATGGGTGGATACGTCCGTGGAGGTCTTGGGTAACTCACCCGCCGCGGCGTACATCCAACTCGAACTCCTTCTCCTTCAGCCCGATCAACTCCCCCGTCGTATTGGCGACATCGTGCCCCGCGCCGACGTCAAGGGCGCCGCGTGGTTTGATGACATCAAAATCCTCCAACTTCCTCGCATCGAGTTGACGACATCCGCTCCCGGCAACTGCTTCTATGGGACGGCAAAGCCCACGATCACCGCGTCAGTGCGTGATCTCACAGGCGAAGCCATCGATGTCCGCTTCAATGTGCGCGACGCTGCGGGTCACGTGGTTGCTTCTTCTCAAGGGGAGCTCGTGGCCGGACGCTCCTCCTTGGATTTTGCCCCGACGCTTCCGGCGTTCGGTTGGTATCACGCCGATGTGGGCGTCTTCAGTAACAATCAACGCGTTGGCGGGGCCGATCTCGGTCTGATCTGGTTGCCTCCACTGCCGCAGCGTCGCGATCCCACAGGCATTCGCTCAACTACCGATGCCCCCAGCGAATCCCGCTTCGGACTCCTGGTTCACGACACGCCCGCTATCGTCGCGGCGAACATTCGCGATGTTCTCCGTGCTGCCCGGTGCGGTGCAGTCACACTCCCTGCGTGGACCGACGATCTCACCGCGGCCGACATTCCCTCTCGCATCACGTTCCTGGGCACGCCGATCACGCAATTGCTCGCGTCCAACACCGCTGTCTCCCTCTCACTACCCGTGGTTCCTGTCGATCTCGCTCGCACGGCAAAGGTCGATGCCGATGATGTCTATGGTCTCTTCTCACGCCCCGAATCGCAGTGGGCGTCATGGATCGATCCATTTCTGGATCGCTTCGGCCAGCGCATCACTCGGTGGCAGGTTGGCAGCACTCTTGCCAATCCCCGTCTCATCCCCTCCGATCTCTCTCGCCTCACAAGCACGCTCTCCAGCCACCTTTCCGCCTTGGTTCCAGGGCCCACAACCGTGCTCGCATGGCCGGAGGAGATGGTTGGTCCCACGCTTCCCTCCTCCGCCTCGCTTATGGTGCGCACTCCGCAGAATGCACCCAGCCAGGCCATGCCCGGTGTCCTCCCTTCCTCAGTTCCTGATGCCGCGTGCCTTGTCACTTCCGGACACCCCGATGCTGCGCCCCTCGATCGCGCTGCGGAACTCGCGCGCCGCATGATCGAGCTGTGGGTCACCGCCAATCCTGCCGGCCAAGGCCTGTCATCGCGCACCAATCACACTTTCTACCTGCCTGAGCCATGGACGCTCGCGGGCTCTCGTCGCCCTCAACTCAGCCCCACGATCGAACTTGCTGTGTGGCGCACCATGGCAGATCGCCTCTCCGGCCGCCTCGTCATCGGCACATTTCCCGCTGGCGAAGGCATCACCTGCTACGTCCTCGCTCCTGATGGTTCGCGCTCTGAATCGGATTCGCCGCGTACTGCCGCCCTCGTGCTTTGGGCTGATGCTCCCCTCACTTCAAATCTTGCCGCCTCCACATCACTCGGTCAGGGGCGTATCACCTTCACCGATCTTTTCGGCAATACCGTCGACGCCCAACCCGATCCCCAGGCCGATCCCGAACTCCTTGCCGCTCCCACTCCCCCCATCCGCCTTCCAGTCTCCCGAGCTCCCATCTTCATCGAAGGCATCGATCTGGATCTTGTCCGCTTCATCTCCTCGGTTCGCATCGATCCTCGCGAGCTCACTTCCAGCGGCCGCGCTGCCGAGCACGCCATCCGCTTTGACAACCCCTGGCGCGGCGGGCTTTCCGCCAAAGTCACCATCGTTCAGCCCGGCGCGGCACGCACCCTCGGTGGTGCGCTCGATCGCTCCTGGACCATCACTCCCCGCAATTCGCAGATCACCGTTCCCGCATCATCTTCCGCTCGCGTCCCTTTCACCATCGGCTTCGGTTCAGGCGAAGAGGCTGGCCCTCGCTCCTTCATCGCCGATTTCGATCTCATCGCCGAACGTCAATATGGTCGCATCCGCGTCCGCACCGAAATCGAAATCGCCCTCCAGGGTCTCGCCCTGGATGTCGTCGCCCGCCGCGTGAAGACCTCAAGTGGCGAAGACATCATCGTCGAAGCCACGCTGACCAACACCGGCTCGGATGCCATCAACGCCGAAGTGACCACCTTCATGCCCGGCGAACCCCGCGAACGCCGCACCATCGCCGGTCTCCAGTCCGGCGCTCAATCCATCCGCCGCTTCGTCTTTCGCGATTCCAAACGCGCCTTCACCGGCAAAAAGGTCGTTGTCACCGTCAACGAGCCAGCTCGCGGCGGACGCATCAGCCGCACCGTCGAACTGCCGTAATTCACTTCGCGCAGAGCACAAATATCGAATATCCCGGCTCCGCTGGTGGAATCTCATTCCCCGTTTCATCCACGCTCGTGATCACCTTGAGCCCCGCACGCCCCACCGCGCCCATCCACTCTTCCAGGTTAAAGCTCAAGAGTTCATACCGATCATCCACACCCCACATCTTCGCCTGCTTGCCGCGCCCCTCGCTCATCTGCAAGTGGCTCAGTACCTGTTCCATGCGGTCCCTCGCGCTCTTTCCTCCGGCCGCTGGCAGATACTGCACAGTCTGCAACACCTTCAGCCCCTGCAGCGTCCCAGTCCACACATCCTCTGTCGGTTCTTCCACGCCGTACCAGCTCAGCGAAAGCCCCACCACATACACCCCTCCCGGCCGCAATGCCTGCTTCACTCCCTTCAGGTGCTTCACCATCGCGGTATCACTCTTCACATGCCGAATGGTGTTGATCAAGTTGAAGGCAAAATCCACGCTCCGCGGCTTCACCACCTCTTCCAGCTTGGTCATATCCCCCTGGATCAGCCGAACTCTCCTCCGCTCATCCGCGCTCATCGCCGCACGGCCAAAGGCCATCAACTCCTCAGAGAGATCCACACCAATGCACGTGCTCGCGCATCCCAACTGATTCGCTACCCGAAGATACCTTCCAGTGCCGCACGCTGGCTCCAGCCACACACCATTCTGCTTCGCCGGGTCCTTCACAAACTTCCGCGCCATCCGTGCCAATCCCCGCACTTCCTTCCCCGTCCCTTTCCAATGCAGCACCTCATACGCCAGAGGCATGCCATACAACCGCGCCTGCCCCGATCCCTCATCCCTTTTCATCTGTGCCCCTGGTTTCGCCATGAACGCCCTTCCTTCGTAATGCTCCCATCATTGTCCCTTCCCGATATCCTCTCTCCATGATGCGCCACGCATTTCTCACCATCTCCGCTCTCTCCTTCCTCGCCTCACTGACCCTTGCCGACGGTGCAACCTTCTCCATCACCTATCCCGCCTCATCACGCGCCGCACCCATCGCCTCCACCGATCACGCCCGCTCCATCATCACCCTCATCGCCGAATCCTCCCCTCTCTTCCGCCGCAGCCGCCCTATCGAAGGGCCTTTCTGGGAAGAGGGCCAACCCGCCTACGGCTTCGATGTGCCGTCTCTCTCCCCCGATTCGCTCCTCCTTATGCCCGATGATGCCCAGTTCTTCGGCTCTCGCGCCGCGGCACTTCCACCCGGCAATTACATCGCCCAGGCGCGGCTGGTCATCAATCGTCACAACAGCAACTGGCGCCGCGCCCCCGGCTCTCTCTATTCCGAAGTGATTTCCTTCACCGTCTCCAAAGATTCCACGGTCGCCGTCTCCCTCCCCCTCACGCAAATCATCACCGATTCACCCGATGCCGACACCGATCGCATCAAGTTCATCTCCATCCCTTCCGCACTACTTTCCAATTTCCACCAGCGCCAAGTCAACCTTCGCTGCTCAGTCGTTCTCCCCATCGACTACTCCCCTGATCGCTCCTACGCCGCCCTCTATCACGTTCCCGGCTTCGGTGGTGATCATCGCGAGGCACGCCGCGTCGCATCCTCTTCCGCCGCCGCGCCCGAAGGCACACCCCAGCACACGCTCGCCCGCAACCTCTTTGAAATCACCCTCGATCCCGAATCCGCCAACGGCCACACCCTCTTTGCCGATTCAGCCAACAACGGTCCCGTCGGCAAAGCCCTCATCACTGAGCTCATTCCAGAGCTGCATCGCCGCTTCCCTTCCTTGAAATCCACTCCCGCCGCCCGCCTGCTTCGCGGCCATTCCTCCGGCGGCTGGTCCACCCTCTGGCTCGCCACCGAATACCCCGACACCTTCGGCGCCTGCTGGTCCTCCTCTCCTGACCCCGTCGATTTCCGCCGCTTCCAACTCACAGACATCTACTCCGACTCCAACCTCTTCACCATCTCCCTCCCCGCCGCTGACTCCATCCCCCCCGATTCTCCCCTCGCTCGCTTTCTCCAGCCCGCAGCGCTCCTGCGCGACACATCACCTCCCGAAATTTGTTCCTATCGCCGCATCAGCCGCACCCAACGCACCATCATCCCCGTCATGTCCGCCCGCCGCGAGAATCTTCAGGAAGAACTCCTCGGCACCGCCAACACCAGTGGCCAACAGTGGGATTCGTGGTACGCCGCCTTCGGCCCCAGAGGCCCCGATGGCAACCCCGCCTCACTCATCGATCCCCAAACCGGCGAGATTCATCCCGACATCGCCGCCCAATATCGCACCTACGACATCGCCGATCGACTCCGCAAAGACCCCGCCAAATATGGCCCTATCTTCCAACAGCGCATCCGCCTGGCCGTGGGTGATCAGGACAACTTCTGGCTCAACGAAGCCGTCTCCCTCCTCAAACCCCAAGTCGACAAACTCAACTTCCTCGTCCTCCCCGAAGGTCAACACGGCTACATCGAGATCATCCCCGGCGCCGATCACGGCACCATCTACACCTCCGCCACACTCCGCGCATTCCCTCAACAGATGCTCGATCACCTCACCCGCAATCACCTCATCCCAGCCCCTTGAATTCACCACCCTCAGTCCTGATAACACCGTCCTAGAAGTTTCTCATCTTCACTGCTGTCCCTGCAAATCTGTAGCAATCATGCCGCCTGCGCCAGCATCGCCGCACGCATTTCGCGCTGCCAGCCACCTCGCTTTTTCACACCTTCCGCGCATGTCGATAATCCCTGCATGATCCCCTTCACCGGATGCGCCAACGTTGAAGAGACACCCGCAGACAATCGTCGCCGCAGTGGTCGACTCAAGGTCGCCGAAGTGATCACCGAGCAGGGCGCCGTGCAGGATCTCTCCGCCAGCGGCATGCGCATCCGCATGGGTTGGAACACTCCCAAGGTCGACTCGGTCCACACGTTCCTCATCACCAACGATGATGTCCGCTTCCTCGTCTCCGGCCGCGTCACCCGCATCATCAAGACCGGACTCTTCTCCCGCGAAGTCGGCATCGAATTCGTCGGCATGGATGAATCAGCCCGCGAAGGCCTCGCCCACATCGTCCGCAACACCATGAACACCGAAGTGCTGCGTTACAACCAGGCCGCTTGAACCCGTCGGCAATCACCTGCGGTAGTACACTTCCGCGTGGGTCGCGTTATCGCCTGCATTCTCTTGGTATTCACCTCTGCACTCGCGGGTTGCTCCGCGCCGCGACCTCTGGACTCAACGCTCATCACCGATGCCCGCTGGCGCGCAGTTCTCGATGTCTACGACACCGCCGTCCACTCCACACAATCTGATCCGCATTGGCACCACCATTGGCTCGGTAATCTCACGGTCATCAATCAGGGATCTCCTCACCAGGGCCTCTGCTGGCAGTGGCGCGATCACCTCGATGTCACTCTCGCCCCGGTTCTCGCTCGCCACCGCCTCGCCGCCCTCGGCATCCACGCCCGACGTGGCACACCCATGGAGCACAACGCCCTCCTCATCTACGACCCCGAAGTGATCGACGCTTCCGCGCTTCTCACTGCCCCCGCGCCAACGTCTGATGCGAGCCCCGTCGCCCTCGTCTTGGACCCCTGGTTCAGCGGCACTCCTGCCATCTACTCCGTCCCAGAATGGTCGAAGCTCTCCTTCCAGGCCCATCCCGTCGGTGTCGATCCACGCCCATTCCCCGTGGGCGAGCACTCTCCTCCGACTCGTCGCGATGCATCTCCATCCTGGTGATGTGGCTCTATCTGCCCGCCACCACCCCTCCGTTTTTCGCGTTCATCTTTCGATATTCAGTTTCGTGCCTTATTTAGCTTTCTGCCTTCCACTCCCACACATCCCAGCAGAACGCCTCGGAAAAGCCCCTCCGCAAGAGATTGTTCGTGCTCGTCATCTCCGCTGTCACCGTCTCCGCCACGCACCACTTCAACCCCAGTTCTCGCGCTCTGTTCACTCGCTGCCGAATCAGCGCACTCTGGCATCCGCGTTTGCGCCATTTCGGATCCGTTCCTGCCCACCCCACGTTCCCACACCGCTCAGTCGGAATCAGCGCCGCCATCGCCGCCGGTTCCCCCTCCATCCATGCTCCGAAAAGTTCCGCCGTGCCGCGCTCCGCCAGCATCGCTGCCGCCGCGACTCCTCCCTCTGAGTACCACGGCGCGATGTGTTTCAGGAATGCCTCTCGTTCCGCGCCCACCAACCGTCGCGTCTCGACCACCCTCATATCCGCATCGCTCGGAAGTGGTTCCACGCTCCGCGCCAGCACCGGATACGTCACCCACGGCACCCGCGCTGCTCCCGCTTCAACCAGCGATTCCTCGGTTGCCGCGTCTCTCACCCCCGGCCCGAACCACATGAATGCTCGCGGCAGGCCCTCACGTTCAAAAATGCCCACCGCGTGCCCAACATCCGCGCCGGTCACGGTTCGCCCCGGTGCATACCAGCACGCCGCGTTCTTGTTACTGGATGCAAACAGCTCGTCGCGGCTCGGCGGATGAAGTGTCAGAAACCCGCCGGGAATATCCATCAGCCGCGCCTCAGCTCGCAATGGAACGACTCTGCGTCGCAGGGCGTCGATGGCCTTGGCCAGCTCTGAGCACACCTCAAAAGGAACGCTCTGGTTCGTCATGCCCAATGCTAAACCACGTGCGGGCTACGCCACTTCTCCGCCACCATATTCTCCAGCGCCGAATTTATACGCCGATATCAGCGCCAGCAGGGTCCACAAGATATCAAACGGTGAATAGGAGCGAAAGAAAACCTCCCAGCGCATAGCCGCGATGCTCGTATCGTGCGCATCGCTCAAGGTGTCATTGAGTGTCTCGATCTGTTCTTCCCTCTCCGTGTCACTCAATGCTTCCCACTCATCTTCCGCTTGTTTCCAGACATCCTTGGGGTAGTGCTCGGGTTTCTCGGCCGTTTCAGAAGTCACTCCCTGCGGCCAATCCAGTGTCTTTCCCGCGTCTTCAGCTTCTTGTGCAATCTCATCGGCGAATCTCACCACAAAGAACTCACGATCCACGGTGAGTGGTCCGCCGACTTTCTTTTTCAACACGGCATCCACGATGGCAAACTTGGCGGTAAACAGTGTCAGCACGGCAACTCCTGCCGCGACCCAGCCACTGGCCGCCTGAGGCGCACCGCGCTTGGTGAGCAGCATTCCCGTGCCCACCAGCGCGCCCACTCCCCAAGCCACCAGTCCGATGTTCACCTCTGCAAAGTAGCCGATGCAGAACCAGATTACTCCGCCAACCAATCCCCCAATCAACGCTCCGATCACACCCCTCAACATGCAATCCACTCCTCACTGCGCCTCGCCCGGGCTTCACCACAATCGCTTTCAACATTCAACTCACTCATCACCCTCGCCAGACCCAACCTTGTACGCGGTGCCCACCGCCAGAAAGAACCACAACGCATCCCAGAATGAGAAACTTCCCTTGAATGCTTCCGTGCGTGCCTCCTGGCTTGCTTCCACCAAGTATGCATTGAACTGTGCCTCCGTCGCTTGCTGATAAGTCGCCTTCTGCGCATCGCTCAGCGCCTTCCAGCGCGATTCCAAATCCTTCCACAAGTCCGGTGGAAAGTGGAACGACTCAGTCGCGGTCTCCGCTGAATACCCCTCCGGCCACTTCAGCGGCTTGCGACCCGCCTCATACTCCTCCACCAGTTGATGTGCGACATAGATCTTCGTGTAGTCTTCCGTGACCACCGAGTCCTTCTGCATCTTCGCGACGTACTGATGCACATCGATCGCCACCGCGGCAAACTTGCCACCCACGATCGAGGCCACCGCAATCACCGCCGCGATCACACCACACATCGAGCTCTGCACATCTCGCGCCCCAACCATCATCCCCGCGCCAACCATGGCGCCGATGCCCCACGCGATCCATCCAATCTCATAATTCGTGTAATACGAAATCAACGCCCAGATGGTCGCCCCGATTGCGCCGCCGATCACCGCTCCAATAATTCCCTTAATCATGTGTCACCTCCCACTGCAAGTAACTTAACAAAACATGGACGCCTCGTCAAGATGTGGGCTCGTGAATCGAGTCCCCTCAGCACAGCACGTGCTTTGTGGTATCGTCTACCGGCTCGTTCAGGGGGATTCATGATTCGCCACTGCATCGCCATTCTCGTTGTCGTACTCGCGGGCTCTATTCGCGCTGCCTTAGCGCAAACCGAGTTCCGCCTCCCCAAGGCAGACTGGAAAATCACCCTCCCCAAAGGATGGGAGCCCTTGGATCGGGAACAACTCGATGCGGTCAACGCCAATTCGCGGGCAGTGTCAAGCGAGGCCTCCATCGAAGGTGTTCCCGTCAGCTTCATCGCTGGCTTTCAGCCCAAGGTGGAGAATGGCTGCTACATACTTGTGCAGGTCAGGCCTTCTATTCCACCTGGTGCACGCTTTGACTCACTCTCATCCGCATACGTCAAAGCGCAGTCGTCTTCAAAAGTGAAGTCCGCAAGCAAAGCCATGGGCATGGATCCCAATGCCACCATTTATGGGGATGCTCCCAACGCCCGCGTCATTTCCCGTACGGTCTCTTTGGAGTCTGGCCCCGATGCGTTGAACTGCATTTCCACTATGAACATCGGCGCATCTCATCTCGTGGTCGTGCATGCCTACGGACCAAAAGAGAGCTTTGACAAGCACGACCCTGTTCTCTCCTCCATCCTTGATTCCTTCGCTTTCGATCCCGGCAAGGTCTACGCATTCGGTACCGGATCTGTCACTGGCAACACCCGAACCGAAGATGTCGCCTATGGCCTCAGCCGCATGTTGGGCAGCGCGGTGGCGTGCATGCTTCCCGTCATACTTGTACTATGGGTCGTCCGCAAGATCCGCAGCCGTTGAAGTTAGCTCTTTCGCAAAATGCCTGATGCCTCCTCACAATCCCGCCTCATCCTCTCCGCTATCGAAACAGAGTTCCGCCGCTATCGCACACTCGCCGATGGTGCGATCCACCAACTCGACTTTGCCTTGCTCCGAACTTCCCTTGACCCGCAATCCAATTCCATCGCCATCATCATGAAGCATCTGGGTGGCAACCTCCGTTCGCGCTGGACCGATCCTCTGACCACCGATGGCGAAAAGTCTTGGCGAAATCGTGATCAGGAGTTCATCGACGACTTTGCCGATCTTCCTTCCCTGCTTTCGACTTGGAATCGTGGCTGGGACACCCTCTTTCTCACCCTCGCCACCTTCAATGATTCCGACCTCGGTCGTACCCTCACCATCCGAG
>CAYTYD010000033.1:0-17806 GCA_964441555.1 uncultured Phycisphaeraceae bacterium
GCTTGGTGAGGACAGCGGGCGCGAGGTATTCGAGGTTCACCTGGTGCACGATGCCGGTGGCGGGTGGGACGCAGGTGAAGTTATTCAGCGACTGCTGGCCCCACTTCAGGAACTCGTACCGCTCGGTGTTGCGTTCAAACTCCTTGCCCGCATTGATCGTGAGGGCTTGGGCCGAGCCGAAGGCATCGACCTGCACAGAGTGGTCGATCACCAGATCGCACTTGACCAATGGGTTGATCAGATTGGGGTCGCCGCCGAGGGACTTCATGGCGTCGCGCATCGCGGCGAGGTCCACCACGCACGGCACGCCGGTGAAATCCTGCAACACCACGCGACCGGGCATGAATGGGATTTCCACTTTCTCAGGGGCCTTGGCCTTCCAATTGGCAAGGCCAGCCACGTCGTCTTGGGTGACGATGAAGCCGTCGACATTGCGGAGCATGGCTTCGAGGAGAACCTTGATCGAGAAGGGAAGCTTGTCCACGTGGCCGATCTTGGCTTGCGACAGCGCGGCGAGGGAGAAGTAGGTGTAGGTACCGTGGGCGGTTTTAAGGGTGCTGCGGCTGTTGAATGGGTTGGTGGTCATGGGGAGCTCCTAAAGATCGAGCGGCGGCGTGCCGCGGGAATGACTGACGGTATTCACCTATCGATATGAATCGAATCAATGATAAGATTCACAGACATAAATTATGGTGATGGACGACTCGGCATCGCTTTCGGTCAGGCGAGTTTGCCGATATGCTGCCGGTGGGAGCAGGAGTGTTGATCATGGGTGACATGTCGCGACGCGAAGCGGTTCGATCTGTGGTTCACACGACGCTCGGTACCGCCCTGGGCGCGGCGAGCGTGGCCGGAATGGCATCGTGGCTCGCTCAGCCGCCGCGCGTGCATGCGTCGAATGGAACGGGCGGCAAGTCTGGGCTTGAGCCAATCATTTTGGGCGAAGGTGAACACCGCTATGAAGTGACGCATGATTGGGGGACGTTGCCGGTGACACATGCGTGGGGCAACACGCACGGCGTCTGTCAGGACGCCGCAGGCAATATCTACATCAAGCACACGGTGCATTCGAGCAGTTCCAGCCCCGATGCCATCGTGGTCTTTGATCAGATGGGGAAATTTGTCCGCAGCTTCGGCGCTGAATACAAGGGCGGTGCGCACGGCCTGCACTACTCGATGGAAGAGGGGGATGAGTTTCTGTACATGTGCGACCCCAATCGGGGGCTGGTGGAGAAGACGACGCTGGATGGCCGCTCGATCTGGCGGAAGAGTTGCCCAATGGAATCGGGCTTGTACAACAACCCCTCGGAATATAAGCCCACCAATATCGCTGTGGTCTCAAAAGGAGTGGCACGGGGCACGTTCTTTGTCGCGGATGGATACGGCAAGTCATGGATTCACGCCTACAACCTCAAGGGTGATTACGTCCGGTCATTCGGTGGCCCAGGCAAGGAGCGTGGCCAGGTCTCGTGCCCGCACGGTCTGATGATTGATCAGCGTGATCCTGCGGGTCCACGCCTGATCGTGGCTGATCGCTCGAACAAGCGCATCCAGTATTTCTCACTGGAGGGGCGTCACACCGGATTTGTCACAGACAATCTCAAATCGCCATGCCATTTCGACCAGCAGGGTGGCGTGCTGTTGGTGCCGGATCTTGATGCGCGAGTGACGTTGCTTGATAAGAACGATAAACTGATTTGCCACTTGGGTGATGGTGAGAATTACTCACTGCGCGGTCAGCCGCGTGATAAGTTCATTCCCGGCAAATTCATCGCGCCACACTCGGCGATTTTCACGCAGTCCAAGGACATCATGGTCGTCGAATGGGTGGAAGTGGGGCGGGTGACGCGTTTGCGCAAGATCTGATACCGCCGGTCATTTACTGGCGACCACATAGACCACCCACGGATCATCCAGAGGTTCGCCCTCCATCAGTGGCCGCACGTGCAATCGTCCTTCACCATCCCGCGCGCCGCCCATGCGATCGTGCACTTCGGTCGTGGCAAACCCCGCTTCGCGCATGGCGTCACGCAGTTCGGGGATTGACCAGAGCCGCCAGTCGTATGTGAAAGCGTCGCGCATGTCGGTCACGCGTGGCCCCTGCAGCACGCGAAAGTGAATGCGGTTCGACACCCGTCCCGAGACGGCGTCTCCGCCATCCTGCACCCATGAGTAACGCACGAAGGTCTTGCCATCCGCGCGAACTGTCTTGCGGGTTGTGGAAGGGGTGAGGGCGTCACTTCCGCCGTACAGGTCGCAGACCAGGATACCGCCGTGGTGCAGTGTGCGGCGGGCTTGGGCGAGATACTTCTGAAGATCACGCCGCTGGTGCAACTCGCACACACCAAAGTTCAGGGCGCAGATCACATCCGCCTTGTCTTTGATGCATCTCACATCCTCAATCACGCACTTCACTCGCGCTGCGGTTTTGGCTTTGCGCAAGGGCTCGGCGTCCAAGTCCACGGCGATGCCGCGATGTGTTTTGGATTGTGCCGCCCACGCCCGCGCGATGGCGCCGGGCCCGGCGAAATCATCACGCAGGGTGCGGGGTGTGCCACCATGCACGGCTGCCAGAAACTCCGCCATCCGCGGCGGGTCCTGCACGCACAGGGTGTAGAGATCAAACTTATCCAGTCGCGTTGCCATGCGAATCAGGCCACAATCAGGCCATGCGGATCCACTTGATCAGCGTGGTGAAGTTCGGCGGCTTGCCGTACATGAGTACGCCGATGCGGAAGATCTTGGCGGCGGCCCAGGCAAAGACGACGACGCCGATCAGGCCGACCACGATCGTTGCGGGAATCTGCCATGTCGGGACTTTCTCGCTGCCCGATAGTCTCAGCACCATCACAAAGGGGCTGATGGGGGGCACAAAGCTCACGATCTGGGCAAAGAGTGAATTGGGATTGCGAAGGATCGGCATCCACAGCATCATCGGCACCATCAGCACCAGCATGACAGGCGTGAGAAGGGACTGGGCCTCGCGGACATCGCTGACTGCGCTTCCCACCGCCGCCATCATGCAGGCGACCAAGGCGAAACCGATCACGAAATAGACGCACAAATACACGATCTGCATCGGGTCGATGAGGTGTTTGAGACTCAATGCAACCAGAGTCACTAGCCCAGCCCCTGCGTACACCGCCAGCACCAGAGAGGCCACCGCCATCTGGCCGATGATTTTGCCGACCATCAGCTCCATAGGCGATACAGCTGACAAGAGCACTTCCATCACGCGGTTGCTCTTTTCTTCAATCGTGGATGAGAGCAGATACTGCCCGGCAGTGAAGACACTGATCCACATCAGGAAGAGGAACGCTCCAGGGAGCAGGAATTGCAGAGCCGGGTTGGCTTTCTTTTCACCTTCTGCGGTGATCGCGGTCGCCTCCACGCGGTTCTGGCGAGTCAGTGCTCGAACGCGTTCGACATCCAGTCCGCTTGCCTCGATGCGTGCATCGACGATTGCCTGAGAGACCTGACCTCGAATATCGCTTTGCACCTCGGGATCGAGTTTGGGTGCCACAAACAGCTCGTAATCCTTGAAGCTGTTGGGCTTGCCTTCTTCACCCTTCACCGCCGAAGCCGGAATCACGGCCAGGGCCAGCCGCGGATTGGTTCCTCCCGCATCCTTTTCCTTACCCACGGCCTTGAGGATCTCTGCTTTGGCGGCATCGACGCTCGCGTCGGCGCCCAGCAGTTGCACGGTCAGATCAGGCGCTTTTGGCAGTGGCGCATTCTCAACCTGAGAGCCCATGCCCGGAGCGTGCCTTTCAACCTCTGCCGCGGCTTCCTTCTTGACCTTGCCACGTCTGGCTTCCATCGCCTCGGCAGTGAAGGCCTTCTCCAGTCGGTTTCCCACCGAGCCACTTTGATCAATAATGGCCACGTGCCCGGAAACCTTGGGCGACGCGGCGTTCATGAGCAGCGGAATCGCCAGACCTGCGATGCCGCCGACAATGATCGGCATCAGGAAAACCAGCAGAAACGCCTTGGTCATCACGGTGGAGAGGAATTCTCTCACTGCGACGGTGAATGTCTTACGCACTGTCACGTACCTCCCCGGTGTCCAGTCGTGCCTGGGCCAGACTGGCTCGCAATTCTTCGAGTTCTTCCCCGCTTCCGCCGGATCCCTTCACAATGTCGATGAAAATCTCTTCCACGCTCGCGCGTTTCAACTCCATCCGGCGCACGCGGCATGCGCTCGCGGCGGCGGCAATCACGCTGGAGGCGTCGGTTCCTTCGTTCAACTTCAATTCGATAGTCTCGCCGGACAGTCTTGCCGAATCCACACCATTGAGATGCCTGAGAGAACCCAGCACGCGCTCCTGCTCCGCGGCATCCGCCGGTTCCACGATCAGTGTCTTTGGGTCGTACTTGCGGTACAACTCCTGCATCGACAGATCGAGCACTTTCTGGCCATCGTGAATCATCAGCAGGTGATCGCACAACTGCTCGGCCTCATACATGGCGTGAGTGCTGAAGATGATTGTGCGGCCCTTTTCGTGCTGTTCATTGATGAGTGAGCGCAAGAGGGCGCGATTGACGGGATCCAGGCCGCTGAAGGGCTCATCAAGGATGAGAAGGTCCGGCTCGTGCAGCACGCTGGCGATGAACTGAACCTTTTGCTGCATGCCCTTGGAGAGCTCTTCGCACTTTTTCTTGTACGCCTCTTGCAGGGCCACGCGAGAGAGCCACTGCTTCACCTTCTGATCCAGACCTTGGGCATCCACACCTTTCAGCCGACCGATGTAGTTCAGAAAGACGCCAACCTTCCACTTGCGGTAGGTGCCGCGTTCTTCCGGCAGATAACCGATCCGGTCCTTGCTTTCCACCGCCGAAGCCCGCCCCAACACGCTGATCTCGCCCGAATCCGGAAAGATGATCGACATGATCATGCGGATCGTGGTGGTCTTGCCGGCTCCGTTCGGGCCGATGAGGCCGCAGAGCGATCCTTCGCGGATGCTCAGGGAGATATCGCGCACTGCCTTCTTGGGTCCGAAGGACTTATTCAGGTTCCGTATCGAGATCGCATCAGCCACGCGGCATCTCCCTGGCAGTTCGCACCCCGATTGGTGCCAATTAGAGGCGGAGTCTACCCCCGCCGCCGTATGGTTGGGAATGTCCGCCGTGCAATATCACATTCCTCCCAAGGCCCTGCAGAAGCTCGACTCCCTTGCGGCTGAGTTTGCGGCCCTCTCTGCCAAATTGGAAGACCCAGAGATCACCACGGATCATCGGGCGGTGCGTGATTTGTCGATGAAACGAGCAGCGATTGAACCGACAGTGGCTCAATATTCGCGTTGGAAGGGCTTGATCGCTGAAGTGCAAGACCTTGACTCGGCACTGGTGGGTCCTGATAAGGAGTTCGCGGCGATGGCGACGGAGGAGTTGCCAGCCGTGCGAGCCAAATCTGTTCAGGCCTTGCAAGACCTGTTAGCTTTGCTGGTGACCAGCGATGATCGCAAGATCGGAAGTGTGATGCTGGAAGTGAGGGCGGGGACGGGCGGCGATGAAGCCGCGCTTTGGGCGGCAGACCTGCTGGGCGTGTATCAGAAGTATGCCACCAAGCGAGGATGGACCTTTGAAGTGTTGGAATTGACACCCGAATCCAGCGCCGGCGGTATTCGTGCGGCGGTCGTCAACATCAAGGGCGATGGCGTGTGGAGCGAACTGGCGTTTGAAGCGGGCGTGCACAGCGTCAAGCGAGTGCCAGCGACAGAGGCGGCAGGGCGTGTGCACACCAGCACGGCGAGCGTTGCGGTATTGGCTGAGCCGGAAGAGGTCGATCTGAAGATTGATTGGGCGAATGAAGTTGAGGAATTTGCCACCCGAGCCCAAGGTCCCGGTGGGCAGAACGTCAACAAGGTCGAAACCGCGTGGCAGATTCATCACAAGCCGACCGGCATCATCATCAAGATGATGGAGGCCAAGAGCCAGCAGCAGAATCGCGATCGGGCGCGGCGGCTGTTGATCGCGCGGCTGTACGAAGCAGAGCAGGCCAAGAAGAATGCCGAGCGCGCGGCAGCGCGATCGAGTCAGATCGGCACGGCGGGACGCAGCGAGAAGATCAGGACGTATCGGTACAAGGATGGCATCGTCGCCGATGAGCGTCTGCCCGGTGAATTTTCCCTCCGCGATTTTCTCGCGGGTGATCTGACCAAGTTGATGACTCAGCTGCAACAGCAGGAAACCGCACGGCGGCTGGAATCAATCTGAAGTGATTCTCACAACCGGCTTGCCGCCAAGCTCGCGAGCTCGCTGCGTTCGCTCTTAGCCAGTGTCATGTGGCCAAAGAGGCGAATGCCCTTCATCTTCTCGGCGGTGTACGACAAACCGTTGGAGGATTGGTCCAGGTACGGATTGTCAATCTGCTGAATATCGCCGGTGAGGACGAGCTTGGTCCCCTCGCCCACGCGGCTGACGATGGTCTTCACCTCATGCGGCGTGAGGTTCTGCGCCTCGTCCACGATCATGAACTGGTGCGGAATGCTGCGGCCGCGGATGTAGGTGAGTGGCTCTAGGACCAGTTGCCCATCGGCAATCAGTTTCTGCACGCGCTGTTCGGTGGTCTGGCTGTCTGCGGTCTGGTTGCCCGCCCCGCGAGTGGAAAGCAGGTATTGCAGATTGTCAAAAATCGGCTGCATCCACGCCCCCAGCTTCTCATCCTTATCACCAGGCAAGTACCCAATGTCTCGCCCCAAAGGCATGATCGGTCGCGCCACCAGCAGTTTGTCGTAGCGTTCTTCACTGAAGACCTTGGCCATGCCAGCGGCGATGGCAAGCAGCGTCTTGCCGGTGCCAGCGCTGCCCAGCAGCGTCACCAGCTTGATCTCATCGTCCAGCAGCATGTCCATCGCCATGGTCTGTTGCACGTTTCTGGCCACAATGCCGTACACGGGCTTGCGCGGCCCTGTCACTGGAATCAGATGGTTGGTGTCCGCAAGACGGCGACCCAAGCCGGTGTGATTCTCATCGGCCTTGTCTTTCAAGACGACGTACTGATTCGGAATCACATCTCGGGTGTAACGATCGCCGTCGATTTCCGTGGTGAGATACTCCTCCAGCCGCTCCAGATTCAGCATGCGATCGTGATAGAGATCATCGATCAATTCCCCTTCGGTTTCCAACGCCACGTATCCGGTGTAGAGCCGATCGGCATCCACCTTGGAATTCTCAAAATCCTCGGTCTTGATTCCTAGCGCATCGGATTTCAAACGTGCCGAAAGATCTTTGCTCACGAACACAGCTCGCAATCCCCGCTTCATCATGTGCCACGCCACGGCGATGATGTGGTTGTCGGGCATATCCAGCCCGATCGCCGCTGGGCGCTCGTAGTCGGTCATGTCGATGCGAATGCTGCCACTGGAGCCGTTGGGACCCAATCGAGCACCCATCTCAGGACGCAGGCCCATTTTGGCCCACGGGACGCCATCGGTCAGGTGCCCATGGGTGCGCAGACGGTCAAGGTGCCGAATGCAGGTGCGCGCATTGCGCCCCAGATCGTCGTCCTTGCGCTTCATCTTGTCGAGCTCTTCAATCACCGTGAAGGGAATGACGACCTCGTGCTCTTGAAACACAAACAGCGCATTTGGGTTGTGTAGAAGAATGTTGGTGTCGAGCACAAAGTGCTTGACACTCGTGTCGTTGGCCACCGATTGAGCCGACGCGATTGACGCTTTAGGCGTGATCACCGTTCCAGCGGCGGTGGTGCCCGGGCCGCCACCTCCTGCTGAACCACCGGCTGTGCTGGTTGTTGAGGGAACGCTCCGTGTGCTGTCCTTGGGCATATCTATTCCAAGCTCCGCTTGGTGATTCTCTCTCACGAGTCTTTGGCTTCGGGCTCCGCCCGATCTGCCGTTCCCACACTTTACCACATGCCGCAACCCCGCGGCATCCGACAGCCCGGGAATATTCCTTGTCGCCGCGTCAGGATCGTGTCAAATCTTGCACCAATTGTTCCGTCCCTCGATCAAGCGTCCTGAACGTGCTCGCGTTCCCACTGCTCCGGACCCATGGGTGGTTCGTTCAGGAAATCGATGAGATGCGTCCCGCCCGCCGCAAGCTTCTCAAGGAGCGCCTCTGCGGCACGCCGGTGGATCGGTGCATTCTCAAAATCTCGCTTCATGCGGTAAATGCTTGCCAGATATCGATGTGCATCCACCAGACCCGGCTGCATTGACAAGGCGATCTGGAAGCACCTGATGGCGTTGTCATAGTCCTTGGACCAGGTGAGCGCCACCCCCAATGTGTAGTGAGCATCAGGAAAAAAGTGTTGAATCTCCACGGCCCGCAGGGCGTGGTCGACCGCTTCGTCGAATTTCTGTTCCTGTATGGCGATCAATGCCAGGGCGTGGTGGGCCTTGGGATGATGCGGATCAATCTGCAAGGCACGTTCGATGGTTTTGCGAGCTGCCGCGACTTCTTTGCTCGCCTGTTGCACCCAACCCAAGAGGTAAAGCAGATCCGGATTGTCGGGCGTGTGTTTCTGTGCCTCTGCCAGTGCGATCCGTGCTTCATCCAGCTTGTTCTGCTGCACCAGCGCCACGGCCAGGTGTGTCCGCGCAGCCGGGTGATTCGGGCTCTGCGCGACAAACGCGTTGAGGATCTTTGTCGCATCTGCGTAGCGGCCGCGTTCGTGATAGCACTGTGCCAGGTTAAGTGCAAAGCGATCATCCTGCGGATGGGCAGTGTGCAGTTTCTCAAAGATCGGGATCGCTGCAATGGTCCGCCGCGTCGTCATGAAGATGACGCCCAGATTGAACTGAGTCTCGCGCTCCAGGGCGGCGAGTTGTGCTGTCATGTCCCCCGAAATCGCTGCGATGTACCCCAGATCCGCCAGTTGCTTCATGGCCTGCTGAGAAGCAAAGGGATCCGTCCGAAGATCTGCCGGGTGCATCCCCGCCTCACCCTCCAGATCATCCCAACTGAAGACCTTCTCGATCTCCGCGATATTTACGGGCCGATCAAATGCCTCAACCAGCACGCGCCCATTCATATCCGCGCCGACTGGCACGCCGAGCAGGGTCAGCACCGTGGGCGCGATATCCAGCAGGTTTGCCCCGTAAATCACCTCACCCTTGCGAATGCCCGGCCCGCGCATCGCGATGATCCCCAACGGCCTGTGCCACGTCGCGTCCATCGCGGCGTGCGCATCGTCCAGCGCTGGTGGCACCGGTGGGCGTAAGTGGTCTGAATGAAAACCGTGATCTGAAAGCAGAATCACGGTTGTCTCTGCCCCCACGATCTGCATGATCACGCCCAGCATGGCGTCATGAAACTCATACACTCCATTCATCACTTGGCAATAGTGCGCAAAGTCTCGCTCGCTCACATGCCTCATCTGCGGCGGGTGATACTGCATGAAGTGGTGACCGAAGACGTCGATCGCGTCATAGAACAGCATGGCGCAATCCCACCCCGCCGCGTCATCCAGTCCGTGTTCGGTTCCTCCCGCCAGCATCGCCGTCGCCATGTTGTGCACGCTGACGCAATTCGCCAGCAACTTAGCCAACAGTGCGATACGCGGATCGTTTCCGTTCATCTCTGCCAAGCGGGGCAAGAGTCCGAGCAGTTCCTCTGCTCGCAGCTCTCCCGGGTGCAGCCGCAATTCCGCCACCCTCTCGCGCATGCTCGCTGGGTGCACTGCGCCCGCCGGCAATACCCACTTTCCTTCCGGTTGCGGGGGCATCCCCTCCTGCACCATGTTGCTCACGATGCAACCGTTGATTGGCTCCGCCGGGTGTGAGGCATACCAGGACAGCACATTGGTCTTCAGTCCCGACTGAGTCAGGATGTTCCAAAGTGCCTTGGTTTTGCGGCTGGTGGCCATGCTCACCCGCATACTGCCATTGGCGGGGTCCGGCTCGATGAAGTGCAGGATTCCATGCCGGTCGGCGGTTTTCCCGGTTGCCACGGAGGTCCAGAGCAGTGGGGACAATTTGGGATCCAGCGAGGTCATGTCGCCTCGAATGCCCTCGGCCAGAAACGCCGCGAGGTTGGGCATCTTTCCCGCCGCGATCAGGGGGTCGATCAACTTCCAATCTGCGGCATCCCACCCCAGCACCACCACACGCTTTGCAATTCGATCGGGCATATATCCCCATGCTATCGGCGTTTTCTCAGCACGTGGCGACGGGTGAAAAGCAGAACGGGCGACCCTTTCGAGTCGCCCGTTTGAAGTATCAAATCATCCAACCGAACCCGCAATTACTTGCGGCGACGGCCAGCCATGCCAACCGCGCCGAGGGCGAGGAGAGCGGCGGTGCCGGGGGTGGGGACAACGCCAGCGTTGATGCCGACGCCGGCCTGATCCTCGTAGGCGTACTCAACGATCGCGCGGGGCTGGCCACCCAAGGTGCCGCCGAGGGCAAGGCGGATCCAGCCGAAGTGCAGGGCGTTGGTGCCCTCGTTGAAGAAACGGATTCCGACGAGGTTGTCGCTGCTGTTCAAGAGGAACGCGGTCGAGCCAGTGGACTCGGCGTTGGTCGTGCGGGAGTAGACCGAAGTACCATCGATCAGGGTACCGACGGCGAGGTTATCGACCAAAGTCGCCGAAGAACCGCCACCAGCAACCACGCCGCTGTTGGCGTTGTTGGAGTTGTTGGCCCACAAAGAGAGGGTGCTGGTGCTCCAGGGATTGAAGTCCCAACCGGGGGACCCAGCGGGGGCGGTGGTGGCGGTGCCCGTGACCAGGTTCAGGTACACGCCAGCGGTGGTGCTGGGGATGTTGATGTTGACGGGGCCGCTGCTGACGATGGCAGCTTCAGCGTTCTGGGTGAAACCGACGGTGGCGCCAGCGGCGGCCACGGCGGTCAAGGCAACAACGCGATCCAAACGAGTCTGAGTGTTCATACAAGTCCTTTCTCTCTAACTTCCCTATTTGTCTGCACCCTCTCTCAGAGTGCTGACACAATCCCTTCCCACCCACACGGTGTGAACAGCGCGGCACTGCCGCACCGAAGGGATACTTTGAACCGACCCAAAGGTACCATTTTGGTTGCGTCAAGCAAGGATTAATCCTCATATTCCTCACAAAAGTCAGTTATTGGACGACTTTTTTCTTGTTTTTAGTTGTGTTATTGTGTTGTTAGGGTTGCTCAGAATCACCATTTGTTGCGTAGACACCACAACGCCGCTTGCCTGGTGGGTGCGCCCCCCGGAACGGCCGATAGTCCCAACGCCGCACTCGCTGCGGAACCGTTATTGCACCCGGATACTTCACTCATGCATCCTGATCACATTGCCATCGTTTCCGGCCTTCCCCGTTCGGGCACATCCATGATGATGCGGATGATCGTCAGTGCGGGGGTGCCCGCGCTCACCGACGGCCAGCGCGAGGCCGATGAAGACAACCCCCTGGGGTACTTCGAACTCGAAGCAGTCAAGACCACCAAATCGAACCCGGCATGGCTGGAGAGCGCCAAGGGCAAAGTGGTCAAGTTGGTTCACATTTTGCTTCCGGATCTACCTCCGGTGCACACCTATCGCATCGTGATGATGCACCGCAATCTGGACGAGGTCATCACCTCGCAGCAGAAGATGTTGGTTCGTCATGGCAAGACTGGAGCGGAGCTGGCTCCGGCTGCCCTAAAGAGTATTTACACGGCACAGCTTGAGAGCGTCCGGCGTTGGATCACGGCTCACCCAAACTGCCATTGCCTGGATGTTCACTACGACCGTGTGATCGCCGACCCTCAAGGTGAAGCCGCGCGGGTTGCCGCGTTCTTGGATATTCCCCAAGCCGCGGATGTCATGGCCAGCGCGGTCGAAAAGTCCCTGTACCGCAATCGCAGTTGAACCTCAACTACTCTGTCGCCATGACCGGCACGTACATCATTCGCCCCGTGACCGCGGCTGACTTTCCCGCCATCGCTGCGCTCACCAATCACTACATCGTGAATACGGCTATCCATTTCGGTACCATTCCCCAATCGGCGGAAGAGTTGCACACGCTTTGGCAAGAGCATGCCGATACTCATCCCTTCATCGTCGCCACTGAAGGCGCCAATCCAGGTTCACCTCTGCTTGGCTACGCCAAACTTTCTGTCTGGCGAAGCCGCGCGGCCTACGCAAAGACGGCGGAGAGCGGGATCTATGTCGCGCTTCACGCACAAGGTCGCGGCATCGGTCGCGCCCTCTACGCAGATCTCATCGATCGCGCGCGCCTTGCCGGATTTCACACGATTGTCGCGGCGATCACTGTTCCCAATGAACCCTCGTGCCGCCTGCACGAAGCCCTCGGCTTTCGACACATCGGCGTCTTCGAAGAAGTCGGTCACAAGTTTGACAAGTGGTGGGGCACCACCTGGTATCAGTTGATGCTGTGAAGCCCGCTCACTTCACGCACGAAGCCACGATTGCAGTCACTCCCATCGCCGCGGCGAATCCGCCCTTGATAAAGATGGCCACCAGTCGGCCCGCAGCGGCCCCTGCGCCGATCTTCAGCGCTTCTTCCTTGCTTCGATTTCCAAACTTCTTTTCCGCGACTGCAGCGCCGATCCCCGCGCCAGCGACCGCGCCGATGACTGTTCCCACAATAGGAATTGGGATCAGAAAGGTGAGGCCGATGGCCCCCACCAGCGCGCCAACTACTCCACCGATCGCGCCGTGCTTGCCGCCGCCGGTGCTCTTGGCGCCTGCAGCTCCTGAAAAGAACTCAAGGAGTTCAGCGATGGTCGCCATCGCAGCCAAGGCTCCGATCGTCCACCAACTGAATGTGTTGGGTTCCCACAACTGGCAGCCGATTGCGGCAAGCAGAATCAACCAAGTTCCTGGCAGGGTTGCAATGGTCAACAACAACCCCACCACGGCGGTGAACGAAGTGATTGCGATGATGGTCCATTCCTGCCAAGTCATTATGGAACAGTACACTCAGCACTGAAAGGATCTCGATGCCGCAAGACTTTCTGCTTGGCACACTGCTGATCGCTTTGGTCACGCTCATTGTCGTGGCGTGGCTTTGGTTCATTCACGAGCTGATGATTTGCTTTCTCTTAATTGCTTTCGGGAAGGATCGCTTTCAAGAAAGCATGCAACGGCTAGGGCTCACTGTCTGCGAGCGCCTTGAACCTTGGGAAAAGGACCGCTACTTCGGAGCATTCGGACAACTTCCCTATCACATCTCGCCCCTGCTCGCGAAATACAGCGATGGACCGCTTGCGGCGTCTGCCTCTCTGATGAGCGTTGCGTCGGACAAGGTCGGTCGAGTCACATTCGGCCTTGCTCCAATTCCCAGGCGCATTCAGACGCCAGCCAGTCCTTATGTCGTGCTTGCCAGCGCGATGCTAACGCAGCCAAGTCGCTCGGGAACCGCCATCATCACGATTCGCGGCACAACGATTCGGCCTTCACCGGCTGCGGAGCCAATCTTGGCCACGCACTTGCAAGACATGCTGCCGACGCTCTCTGCGGATATTCGAGTGATTCAGTCCGCCAAGCCGTGGCTGACTCGAACGCCCACTATTGACCTTGGTTACTCAGACGGAAGAGCAGTGGCAGCCGTTCGCATGTGCCCAATCACTCGCGCGGCACCGAGCGCGTACTCCGCGATATATCGCATCCTGGCGGCATTGGCCAACCAAGCAGGTGTGAATGCTCACGCTGCGACGAATACCACCGACTCCGCGACTTAATCCTTCGGCGGCTCCGACACACTACCGGTTCCCCGCCGCTCCAACTCCAGCACCCACGGTTCCAATTCGTTGTAGGGATACAGGTCCAGAGTCACTTCTTTGCCGCACGCATGCCCGTCGCGCAAGCCCAGCGTGATGATGAATTTGTCCCACTTGCGCTTGTCATAGTCGACGATGTCCGCTTCGTTCAGCGTCGCACCGCCAGGCAGCGTGATTGTGCGTGTTTCCGGGTTCCACCGATACTTCCTTGATGCGATCTGCAGGAACGTGACCAAACGCCACATGCCGATCAAAAGACCCACCCCGGCAATCGCCCACTGGCTGGGAATGTCGTACCAATCCAAGGGCTGCGGCACCTTCACGTTCGCTTTGCCCCATTGTTCATCGAGGGTTTTCAATTCCTGCCGCGGATCGCTGATCTTGGTTTGCTCGCTGTTCATCTTCCGGACCCGTGACAGCGACTCCAGCCAGTTGTACCGCGCGGATTCCACCGGGCTCATCGTGTTGTCGCGTTTCTTGTTCTCCAGGCGGGCAAATTCCGCTGCCGGGTCATCCACGCTCACCGTCAACGCCTTGGCCTTATCCACTTCACGCAGGTACTGATACTTCAAGAAGCTCGCGGCGTCTTTTCCGCGATTGGGATACAGCACCATGGCGTCATACAGGCCCCAGATAAACAGGCCCCAACCGATGATCAGAATGACGATCACACGCAGCACCCAACGCCGCGCCAGCGTGGTCTGTGTCGCCGACAACGCGGCGTCCCCGGTTGCATGGTCGGTTTCGGGTGCGGCTGGGGTCTCTTGCTGTTGTTCTGGAGCGTCTGATGACATGTGCGTTGTCCCGCAAAATCCGGTCGAACTGGCTAACTTCACTTGGTCGTGTTAGACGATTCGATTCGACCGGTGATCCCGTTCCTGCATACGGGCTCCCCTCTATCGGCGTTCTTTCCAGGCGCCACAAGCCCGACGAAGTGACGTCACCGCACACCACCCGAAAGCAGGGAGGCGGAGCAGGTCCCAGCATGTTATCACGGACGGCACTCTGGTGATTCAGAGTCCGTCGATGATTCTCACATCACGCGATCACGCCTTGTCCGCGATCTTCGCCCACGTGTCCTTAAGCGACACTGTCCGATTGAAAACCAGAGCGCCCGGTTTGGAATCCGCATCGATCGCGAAGTACCCGGTGCGTTCAAACTGGAAGCGGCGGATTCCATCCGCCCACGCCGGCTCATCCTTGCCGATCAGCAGAATCGCCGGTTCCACCTTGGCGCTGGTCACGACCTTGAGCGCATCCGGATTCAGATCATCCACGTAGTTTCCCGTCGCCTTGCTCGGCTCCTCGGTCTTGAACAGGCGGTCAAACAGCCGCACCTCGGCATTGACGGCATGCTGAACCGAAACCCAATGGATCGTCCCCTTCACCTTGCGCTGCACGCCGTCCGGCCCCGGTGGCGGGTTCTCGCCGCCGCGAGTGGCTGGGTCATAGGTGCAGCGAATGAGTGTGATGTTGCCGGCCGCATCCTTCTCGATGCCGACGCACTTGATCCAGTACGCCGCGCGCAGGCGCACTTCTGTTCCCGGTGCCAGGCGGAAAAATTTCTTGGGCGGGTTCTCCATGAAGTCATCGCGGTCAATGAATAGCTCACGCGAGAATGGGACTAGCCGCGATCCCTTGCTCTCATCCTCCGGGTTGTTCACCGCCTCAAACTCTTCAACCTTCCCTTCCGGATAGTTCTCAATCACGACCTTCACCGGGTCCAGCACTGCCATCCGCCGCGGCGTGACCTTGTTCAGATGATCGCGGCACGCGTTCTCCAAGCGCCCGATATCAATCAGACTCTCCGTCCGCGTCACACCCACATCCTCACAAAACGCCCGGATCGCCTCCGAGGTGTATCCGCGCCGGCGGAATCCGCAGATCGTCGGCATCCGCGGGTCATCCCACCCGCGCACCGTGCCGCTCTGCACCATCTTCAAAAGGTTCCGCTTGCTCAGCAGGATGTAGGTGATCTGCAGCTTGGCAAACTCGATCTGCTGGCTGTGGTGGATCTTGTCGGCCCGCCCCTGGTTGATCGAGTTGATGAACCAGTCATACAGCGGCCGGTGGTTTTCGAATTCCAGTGTGCAGATCGAGTGTGTGATCCCCTCCAGCGAATCCTCGATGCCATGGGCCCAGTCGTACATCGGATAGATGCACCATTGCTTGCCGGTGTTGTGGTGCTCTTCGTGCAAAATGCGGTACATCACCGGATCGCGCAGGTTGAAATTCGGGCTCGTCAGATCAATCTTGGCCCGCAGCGTCATCGCGCCGGTGGGGTGCTTCCCCTCGCGCATTTCCTTGAGCAACCTCTGGCTCTCCACGATCGGTCGATCGCGGAAGGGGCTGGTGGCAGGCACGCTCGGCGTGCCGCGGCGCTTGGAGACTTCCTCCCCCGACAATTCGCACACATACGCCAGGCCCTTGTTCACCAGGTCCATGGCATACTCGTACATCGTCTCGAAGTAATCACTGGCCCAGAAGACGCCGCCCGCGGCGGGGCCGTTCTCAAAATCCGCGCCCAGCCATTTCACATCCCGCTTGATTGCGTCAACATATTCCTGCTCTTCCTTGGCGGGGTTGGTGTCGTCGAAGCGCAGGTTGAACTTGCCCTTGTTCCGCAGCGCCAGGCCGTAGTTCAGGCAGATGCTCTTGGAGTGGCCAATGTGGAGGTACCCGTTGGGTTCGGGCGGAAAGCGCGTGTGCACCTTCGGCGTGCCATCGGCGTGCGCGCCCCAGCGTTTGAGTTCGCCATCGCGGGCGACGATGTCATCCAGAAAAGTGGTGGTGGGGGTATCTGATGGCTGCCCCGGAACATGGCCGTGCCCATGCCCATGCCTGTCATTGGGCCGCAACTCACCACGATTCCCTTTTCCGTGTCCCGCATCAGCCATGGCAGATCACCCTCAAAAACCCGACGGGCTGCTCTGGCCAGTACGGGGAGTGAGTGTAGAGGCGGCAGGGAGACAGCATTGTCCAATAACGAATCTCGGTGCCAAGCTTGTCTGGGCGCAGTGGCCTCATTTCCGCAGATGGGTATTGCTTGATTTCAATGGCGAAGGATCAGCAGACGATGACCGATTTGGAAGGTTGGCGATGGATATGTGGATTCTTATGATGAAGCTACCTTGCTCAGTGCAATCAACCAAGACATATTCAGCTCGTACTCCCTTGCATCACAGTGGATAAACCTAGGAATCGGAGACGCCGCAGATCGTTGAAGGTGACGGAGAAGAAATTATGAAAGCACATACTGCTTGTGCATGTATAGTCGGAATGCTGACTTCTACCTCGCGAGGCCATGACGCGATTGTCTACAAGGTGGTCGAGTGGAATGGCATGTCCTACGAAGTAGACCCTTCTGAGCATGTCGGGCTCGCTAGGTCCAATCTCAACTATGACAATCACCGTCCCACGGTCTTTGGTGGAACGGTGGTAATTCGGGGAAGTACCGCTGTCGGATATGATGAAGTGGGAGATGATCTTAACCTTGTTGGCGAGATCAGAGTCTTCGATTCGATGGGTTTAAGCGTATCGAACCGATCGCTAGTGTCAGGCTTCGGTGTTGGCCAGTTTACGGTGCGTGCGAGGAGTCGTACTACTCGTGATGTTGTGGGTTCGGCATCGTTCGCATTTGAGTTAGGGATGCCACCGAATACCGCCGCAATATTCACACTTCCAACAGGCCTTTTCTCCAATTCAGGTATTCAGCTTACCCCAGAAGTGTGGATTACGTTGCAGTGGGATTTCATACAGGGCGCGACATCAGCTTCGGATATTCACGCCATCTATGGCTCGCCGCAGGTGCTTGGCTCTTCCTCGTCGATGATCCGTAATTTCACCACAGCGTCGGACATAGATCTCGGAGGTTCTCCTCCAAGTTCGTTCTTGTGGTATGTGCGATCCACGCCCGTCCCTTCTCCTGGCGTGATGGGTACCTGCTGCATCACTGCGCTTCTTCTCACGAGGCGACGGAGATAGTCGAACTTCGTAAACGTACTACGGCTTCTCCGGCAGATCCCACTTCAGCACAATCTTGCTCGACATCGGAGGGTGATCCATCACCAGCCGGTATCCCACAAACTCCGCTGGGTTCCACTCCATCCGCTTCATCACATGCTGCAACAGTTGCC
>CAYTYD010000034.1:0-17555 GCA_964441555.1 uncultured Phycisphaeraceae bacterium
GCTCGGATGTCGAGCTTTCCGCTTGAACAAACGGCGTGAAAACCCTGCTGACCTGCTCTGGTGTCATTCCAATGCCAGAATCAGATACGCACAGTCGAAGCGTTGATCTCCCGGGCGAGTCACTGTGGTGGTGCTGAACACTGATGCGTACAAAGCCGCGCTCGGTGAACTTCACCGCATTGCTCACCGGGTTGATGAGAATCTGCCGCACCTTTCCAGCATCCACAATGATGCGAGTAGGTATTGGGAAGCGATAGGAGGTGTCGATGCTCAGGCCGCGCTCCTGCGCTTTCAAACGCAGCAGAGTTGCCGTGTCTTCCACGATCTGAACGAGTGAGGCAGGGCGTTCATCGAGCGTAATGCGCCCGGCCTCGCATTTGGAGATATCCAGCACGTCATTGACAACGCTCAGAAGGTGCTCGCTGTTTCGTAGAATCGTCTCGATCGCGGCATCTCGATCATTCTGGCTCTGGGCCGGGTCAGCCAGCAATTCCGCAAAGCCGATGATGGACGTCATCGGTGTGCGCAGCTCGTGGCTCATGTTCGCAAGGAATGCGCTCTTGGTTCGAGCAGCATCCAGCGTACTGACGCGCTGGGCCTCAATCTGTTGCATGGCAAGACGTAGTTGGTCGGCCTGACTCAGCAGCAGTCGTCGAATATCCAGCAACGCATAGCGCCCGTCGGCGCAGCGCACTACTAGTGGGGCAAAGCTGGAAGCCGCCGGACGTGAAAGCGATGCGTCAATTGCCGTGGCAAGAGGTGTACTGAAATCCAGGCACAACAGCGGCTCGGAATGTGATTCCAAGTACGCCATGATCGGTCTGTGGGTGTACAACTGTGTGCCAAAGCGACTCGCCAGCGTGTGGTTGATGCGATCCCGCGAGATCATGCCGACGAGTTTCAGTCCGTCAAAGACGATGACACCGATCAGTTCAGGATCTGCGGCGAGCCGATCGGTCACCACGTTCAGACGCTGGTGAATGTCGACGGCAAACGTCTGGCCATGCCGATGCGCCAGCTCCTCCACAGTCGCCACCTGAACTTGCGAGGTGGGCGTGGGGTCGTTGCTCAGTTGGCTGGATGCGGAAGTCACGCCTCGAATCACTCCGTGTGAAAATGAACTCGTTCGTTATTGGTCGATGGCAAACTGGCATCAACCGGACAAGGAAGGCTGACCTTCTTGAGGTTTCGGCGATGGCGGCTGCGCTGATGCCCACCGTGCGCACGTACGCACCAGTGTGTCCCGGTCAAGTGGCTTAGTGAGATAGTCCGTGCATCCGGCAGTCATGCATTTGTCTTTGTCAGAGAGCAGTGCATGCGCTGTCAGTGCGATGATGGGGCCTTCATAGCCGCGACCTCTCAATTGACTGGTCGCGCCGTAGCCATCCAGTTCGGGCATCTGCATATCCATGAGAATCACGTCAAACGTGCGGCCGCGCATCTGTGCTTCCAGTGCCTTCTCCACGGCAACCCTGCCGTTGTCCACGACGACCAGTTCCGCTCCGGCCCTTTGCAGATGATGTGAGAAGAGACGTTGGTTGTCGGGGCCATCCTCCGCAAGCAGAATGCGCTTGCCTTGAAGTTCTCCTGCCGCGACGGCCGCGGCGCGTCTGGAGGCGAGCGAGTGACCGGGTGCCTCTCGCAGCATCTGTACGCGGCTCAGGTCTCCGGCATCGATGTCGAGCGCAAAGGTGGTTCCCACGCCCACTGTGCTGGATACTTCGATGTCTCCACCCATCAGCACAGCAAGCCGCTTGCTGATGGTCAGGCCCAGCCCGGTTCCGCCAAAGGCGCGAGTGGAGGAACTGTCGACCTGCGTGAACGGTTGATAAAGACGGGTGATCTGTTCGGCGGTCATGCCGATGCCTGTATCGATCACTTCAAATCGCACCAGGTTTCGCAACTCTGCCTGCACCAACGAGACACGCACGCACACACCGCCGGAATCGGTGAACTTGATCGCGTTGCTCACAAGATTGCTGAGAATCTGCTGAAGCCGCAGAGGGTCTGTCTGAATCGTGGCCGGAAATGGCGTGTTCACCTCGGTGCGAAGCGAAATCGATTTGTCCTGCGCCCGCACTTGCATGGTCGAGCGCAACTCTTCCATCACCCGGAACACATCCACCGATGTGCGTTCAATGCTGATGCGACCGTCATCAATCTTGGAGAGATCCAGGATGTCGTTGATCACCCCGAGCAGGTGCTCGCTGTTGCGGCGGATGGTGTGCACGCACTTGGAACGTTCCGTGGCACTCTGCGCCGGATCCAACAGCAGATCTGCGTATCCCAGAATTGCTGTCATCGGCGTCCTGATCTCATGGCTCATGTTGGCCAGGAACGAACTCTTGGCGCGAGTCGCTGCGTCCACTCCCTGCTGGGCTTGGTGCAGAGCCGCGGTGTTGTCATGTACCATCCGCTGTAGAGCATCCACTTGCGCGCACAGTGCTGCTTCGCGTGAGGCGAAGTCACTCGTCGCTTGCCGGGCCAGTTGCCAGAGTAGTTCCCGTTCCTGCGTGCACTGATCCATCAATTCGGAAAGTCGATGAAGCGCAAGTTGCCACGAAGTGTCACTCGGAGGGGCTTCCGGTGTGAGTCCCATCGTGCGCAGAAGATGTGTCAGCTCCGCGTTCATGTGTGTTAGCGAACGGTCTCCCGCAGTTGGGTTGTCGTGATGCTTCCGCCCTGCATGTCGCTCGGGCCTGTCGTACGCCGTGTGAATTCTCCATCAAGTGCCAGAGTCATCGAACGATGAGCGACTTCCCCAGTGTCGCCAGATGGCGAGCCTCCGGTCCAGGCCAGGCGGCATGCTCCCACGCACGTCAGTTGAACAGTCTCAGCATCCAGTTCAGTCGCCGCGTCTTTAACCTTTGGTCCAAAAACGACTTGCGCCATCGCGGTTTCCGGCATGTCCGCTGCAAATGTTATCGCGCCCGTGGATTCATCCACATGACGAACTGTGCGCACAGTGACATGGTCACCCACATGGATCGCCAATGGCAATGTTCTGGCCACATCCGAGGTGGCGCCTTCTGCCAAATATGTGCGAAAAACTTCCCAGGCGGGCTTGCCATCCAGCTCAAACACAGTGCAGTCGCGCGAACGGGTGATTCGTCTCGCTGGGCCCGCGGCATTCCAGCCGTTTATGCTGCGCTGTTCAATTCGAAGCGCCGACCCGTAGAAGCCGACCGCTGAGACAAAGCCGTCCGTGGGCACGCCGCTGCGCAGCACCCAGTGTTGGTTGTTGAGCGGCAGAGGGCTTGACAAGCCACCAAAGAGGTGCATTCCATCGCCAACCACATTGTGAAAACCGCGCAGGAATTGAGAGCCATTGGTTCGCCCACCATCTGCCAGCACCAGCACCGCCTGCAGACTCGGCGTCATCAACTGCTGACCGAGAAGTTGCCCAGCCCGAAAGGAATCAGATGCATTGCGAAGTGGCGCAGAGGCGAGCGACAGCCGCGTTCGGCTGAGCTTCCATACCAAGGCGGTGATTTGCTCCGAATCGGACAGATCGCCCAGCCACGAGGTCGAGCATCCGATCAGCGCGGCCGATCGAAAGGCCCCGCGCAACTCATGCACCGGGCCACTGTCCGTCCTCAAGGCGCCAGTACCGCACGCCAACACCAGTGTCGAAGCCGAATCAAGATGTCCCGGCAGCGCGCCGCAACTCCAGGCGCCGTTTGCGTGACGCAAGAGTTGCACAGGTTGTGTTGCCGTTTCGAGCACGCGCAGAGAATCCTCGCGATTCCTCGAGCTGGAATCACGTTCACAAAGCCCCTGCAGATACATCGAAAGTGCAACTTGGTAACTTGGGCAATCCGCCTTGCTTCAACGCGAAAATGGCTAAATTCATGCACAAGTCGCTGCGAGAAGCGGTCGGACCCACCGAATAAGGGCGGAGTGGACACCCACATGCAAAGTTAGTACTTGGGGCAAACACCCCATGCCGAAAGCAATAACCTATCCCTGATACAGGGCGGCACGAACTGCCGCGTGCAATCCGCCATTGGTCGCCACGCACTGCCGGGCATGAGGATCAGATTCACCTCGCCAATTTGTGATGATGCCGCCAGATTCGCGCACGATGGGCACGAGGGGCGAGATGTCCCACACTTCCATCACCGGATCAATCACCACATCAACTCGCCCCGTGGCCAGGAGCATGTAGGCGTAGCAGTCGCTCCAGCCGCGCGTCAGTTTGACTTTGCTCTCTATCGCTTGCAGCCGTTCCACCGCGCCCTCTCTGGCAAAGAGTGCTCGATCCGTATAGCACATCACCACTTCATCGAGCCGCGAGATCAGCGATACCCGCGCCTGGGTTGGCGCTTTACCGGCCCGCTCCCACACCGCTCCTGATCCGTGTGCCGCGTGCACGGTCTCACCAAGTGCCGGAGCATGGATCACTCCGATGTTGGGCTCGCCATCCCATTCCACACCGATCAACACTCCAAACAGGGGCACGCCACACACAAACGCCTTGGTCCCGTCGATCGGGTCAATCACCCAGCGCACGCCGCTGCTACCGCGTGTTTCGCCAAACTCTTCGCCCAGCACTCCGTCTTGCGGAAAGCGAGCGGCGATCGCTCCACGCAAAAACTCTTCCGCGCTCCGGTCTGCTGCCGTGACAGGTGAACCGTCACGCTTGCTCCGCACTTCGAGCGCTTCGCCTTGGAAAAACCCCATCACTCGCGAACCGGCTTGATGCGCCAATTCAATAGCTGCCTGGTATCGTTCGTGCAGTTCGCGCTCTGTCATTGCTCGCTCCGTAGCCGCGTATCGATGTGCCGTGCAGCTGCCAAGATGTCGTCAAACTTGCCATGTGTCTGCTTCGGGGATGTAATGAGCAGGCAGCGTGAGGGATCAAGTCCCGCGTTGATTCCGGCATCGACATCGCGCTGTGCGTCCCCGATAATCCAAGAATGCTCCAGCAGCAGGCCAAGCTCATCCGCCGCCTGAAGCAGCATTCCCGGCCCAGGTTTGCGGCTGTGATGCTCCATGGCAAATTGAAGGTTCGGGCCATTGGGCCCGTGTTTGCCATCACGGATCGGCCTGTACGGCGAGTAATACACCGCATCAACATCGACGCCGTCACCTCTCAGCAACTCCCGCATCTTGGCGTTCACCCGATCAACGTCCGCATGTGTGCCAAACCCCTGGGCGATTCCACCTTGATTTGTTACCACCACCAATGCAAGATCGTGTGTTCGAAGTAGACGCAAGGCCTCGGCCGCTCCAGGCAAAAGCTCGACCAACTGCGGATCGAAAAGATCCCCCGGTGTGGATGTGTGCGCGGTCACCCGTTCATTGGCGATGATCGTGTCATCACGATCCAGAAAGACGCAGGGACGGAGTGCTGGCCTGCCCATGGCGCAGCGTAGCCCAGACAGGGTTTCAGATTTCATCCTTGGGCTTTGGCTTTGCTGGCGGCTTGCTCGCATTCCCACCCGTGCCCAGCATCCGATCCAGCGACAGCCCACCCGATCCGGTGCACATGAGTGAGAGTGAGCACATCAAGAGCGCGATCTGCCACAAAAGAGGCCGCCACGCCGCCACATCGAAGCCGGGATGGCTTGGCAGGAACCCCAGGAAGGTCTGCCCGGATTGAATTGCCGGGCCAATCTGATCCAGCCAAATCGCGCACCCCATCACCATCGTCAGCAGCAATCCCGCAAAGCGGCCCAAGAGCCCCGTCAACGCCAGGAATCCGCACAGCACTTCAGTCAACGCCGCGGCATACGCGAGCGCCACCGGCCAGGGAGATTGATCAAGCACTTTCGGCCACAGTGCTGGCCGTCCTGCGGGCGGATTCGCAGCGTTCACCAGCTTCAGCGTCACCATGTGCAGACGCAACACCGAAGCGCCTTGCGGAAAGTCTGCCGCGGTGTATTGGCGGTTTCCCATCGGAGCCGGAGGCGGGGTAGCACCCGGACCGGAGGTTGTCGCTGGCGCATTCGGAACCGTCGTCCCAGGGTTGGACCCGGGAGTCTGCCCGGGCCGCGGCGTCGGTGCAGGAGCTTCTGGACCTGCTGGCCCCCCTGGCTTGTTCGCCGGTTGAGGTGACCCGTCTTGGGGCAAAACCACCGCCAAGGTCCAACCGCCACCCACACTCGCGCCTGGTCGCACCGCCTGCTCGGTGGTGATCACCCCCGCATTCGCCAGAATCGCGGCATCCTGCGGGCTCAATCGATCGGATTCAAAGCACTTCCCCAACCCAGCCCAAAGGAATGTGATACCCAATGCGCAGCGGATGAATACCGGCGCGGCGTTTGTCGCAAGCGATTCCTTCAGGCCCATAGACATCCCTTATCGGCTCAATCCCCTGTATTCAGCCACTTCCGCCCCATCAGCATCACCAGCCGCCGTCGTATCATCTCCCCATGCGGGCGTGGCGAAATTGGCAGCCGCGCGGGATTTAGGTTCCCGTGGCCGAAAGGTCTTGCAGGTTCAACTCCTGTCGCCCGCATTTGATTCTGGCGATCACGCGCTTACCACGCTCGCTTGGAGTGGTGCGCCGGTACTCCAACAACCGTTTCTCCATCCTCCACATCGCGCACCACCACTGCCCCGGCGCCCACCGTGCTGTTGCTGCCGATGCGCACCCCGGGCAAGATCGTCGCCCCAAGCCCAATCAGTGTGTTGCTCCCGATCCGCACCCTTCCCCCCAGCGTCACTCCTGGTGCAATATGCGTGTTGCTGCCTATCTGGCACTCATGCTCAACGATGCACCCGGTGTTGAGTATGCAATGCACTCCCACGTTGGCCGCGGTGTGTACGATTGTCCGAGGCGCAACAAACGTCCCGATTCCGAGTCTCGCCGTCGGCGACACCATGGCCTGAACGCTGACGATGCTGGTGGCGGCGGCCGCCAGAGGCGTGAAATCCTTCAGCAGTTGGTGCCGCGTTGTGAGGTCGCCCACACACAGAATCCAATGTGCCGTCGCTCCTATATGACGTGCAGCATCTGTCACCTTGCCCAGAGTGGGGATGCCCAGCACGCTTCTTGTGACCGGCGAATCCCCGTCATCGCACGCACCACGCAACGACCACCCCGCCGCGAGTGCCGCCTCCGCTACCACGATTGCGTGTCCACCACCGCCGATGAGGACAAGCGTGCTGCAGCTGGCCTTCTGATTTGTGTCTTGCCCCATTCCAGTCATGTCAGAAGTATACCTAACAATTTACTTCCACGCAAGCGATCCACAAACCTGCGCGATGTGCACGACGGAGTTCACAGTGTGATTCGGGCGCCGACTTGCGTGATGGTTGGGAGCGATCGGGGCTCATCAGACGAGGCAATCCATTCGGAGCAACACGGCCCACTCCGCGAGGCGTGGACCTGTCTTTAGAGATGTTGTTGCACAGAAAGTGCTTTACGGACTCGAGAGGTCATTCAACTTGGAATGACGCGTGAGTGAGTGAAATCGCAACTGATGCCCCGGGTGCCAACGTCCTGGGTCGTTGGCGAAGCACGATCGCCTCCGGCGCCCAGCACTGCACATGGTTCGATTCCCCGTCTGACGCATTGCCCTTTCCTTCGCCGATGCCCAGTGTGAGCGAGAACGGAGCATCGCCCAATTCCGGCCAACGAAAGCTCAGCAGCAAGGTGTGAGGACCGGGTGCCGCAGCAAGTGTCCCTAATCCGCTCAAGGCGTTGTTGCCGCCACCAAGCACCTGCCCGGTGCGGTCGAGAATCGAAAATCCGGCAACCAGGTGTTGGAATGATTTCAAGGTCAATACGCGCATGGCGATGTCCACCTGATCTCCGGCGTGAACAGTTGCCGAAGCACTGGGCACCACGTTTTCACCATTCACACGCACGCTGATCCCTGTCAGCCGCGCTTCCAACTCGCCGAGCAGGGTTGCTTGATCCACCGGCGTGAATCCTGAAAATCCACCGGGTGCCGGAGTCCGCTCCGTGGTTGAGGAACCCGCAGCATTCTCATTGGCAACGCCCGTCACTCCGGCGGCAATCGCCTGTGCTGTCGCCTTTCCAGCATCAGTAGCTGCATAATGGTCAAGCATCGCCTGCACATCGTCAAAGCGATCCCCCAGTAGCGATATCACCTGGCTCAGCTGTTCATCGTTCAATCCATGCCGCAACGATTCACCCTGTTGTCCGGCCGTGCCGCTCGCCAGATTCACCGGGTCCGAAACTGGTCGCCGTTCAACCTTCTCAGACTCCACAAACGCGCTTACGTCCGGGGTCATTTCCAGTGACAGAAAATCCAGCAGTTGACGCGTGACACCCTCCACATCATCCAGCACGGCCTCGTGCGTGATTTCCAGATATTGATGCTGTGGCAGTGTGGCTCCGAATTCGCGCCCCGCGCGGGTGATGCGCGCCCAGATATCCACGGCAGAGGGAAGTGTGTGCCATTTCTTGGCCACCAGCGAATGCACCACGGCACGGGGGTCGCGTCGAATGTGAATCCAGCGCGCGTCGGGAAACACATCGTGGGTGAATTCAAGACACCCACGCGACAGAATCGGATCGGCATACCCGGGTGTCTTGTCTCCCCAGACCGTCACGCGTTTGCCGCTCTCTTTGGCCACCTTCTCATAAAACGTGCGAATCAGACTTCCGGCCCCGGCCTTGGCATGCGCGACAAACTTGTCCCGGTAATCCGGATTGTGCAGCAGGTGACGATTCTGCGCTGATCGATTGAACACATCGGTCAGGAATGTCATCATGCGGATTTCGTTGGTGATCAGCACCTGATCGTGCTTGTTGAGCAATTCACCGAGAAACGTCGTCCCGCTGCGAGGACAACCGAAAATAAACAACGGCGGGGTCGTCAGGGGCGATCCCGGCGTCAACGAATTGGAAGCCGCGGGTTGTGCGGCAGAAGACATCACTGTCACGCTGATCTCCACGCCTTTGAAAGCCGAGTCACCTAGAACGAGCCAGGTCACCCAGAATTGCATGGTACCGCGCGATTGACCAATGACCAACCCGCCCCGTCACCTTGGTGGTCGTGATCTGGCCGGTATGCTTATGGGTATGGACTGGTCCCACTCCAACGTCACCGTCTTTGATCACCCCCTCATTCAGCACAAATTGGGCATGATTCGCGATGCCCAGACCGGGCACCGCGCCTTCCGTGGACTGCTGGCTGAGATTGCCGGACTCATGGTCTTTGAGGCCACACGCACCTTTCCCACCATCGAAGTGGATGTCCGCACACCCATGACGCGCACCAAGGTCCGCCGCCTCGCTGGCACGATCACCGTCGTCCCTGTGCTGCGTGCCGGGCTGGGCATGGCCCAGGGCATTCTGGATGTCATGCCCGAGGCACGTGTCGGCCACCTGGGCATCGTGCGCGATGAACACACTCTGCGCCCTCGCGCCTATCTCGAACGTCTTCCCAAAACTCTGGGTGATGGCCCCGTCGTACTCGTCGATCCCATGCTCGCCACCGGCGGTTCCGCCGTCGCGGCACTCGACACGCTCAAGAAAGCTGGCGCCAAAGACCTGCGCCTCATGTGTCTCGTCGCCGCGCCCGCCGGTGTCACATGCGTACACGCCCAGCATCCTGACATCGCCATCTACGCCGCGGCAGTCGATGCCGATCTGAACGAAAAGGGGTACATCGTCCCCGGACTGGGCGATGCCGGTGATCGCATGTACGGGACGAATTGACGATTCGCGTACATGGTGTGGGGATCGCACACTCAGGCCACAAAGCGGCGTACCACAACCGTGTCATTCTGCCCGCCGAATCCGAACGAGTTGGACAGGCACACATCCACACCGCCAGCATTCCGCACATCACGCGGCGCGTTTGGTACATAGTCCAGGTCACATTCCGGATCAGGGTTGTGCAGGTTGAGAGTGGGGGGGAGAATGCCCGTGCGGATCGCCAGCACGCACGTGATCATCTCCACGCCGCCAGCCGCCGCGATGCAGTGCCCAAGCATGGATTTCACGCTGGAAATGGGAACGCGCGGGGCCAGATCTCCAAAGACCGATTTGATCGCTCGTGTTTCAATGCGGTCGTTCTCCTTCGTTCCTGTGCCGTGAGCGGAGATGTAGTGCACTTGCGGGCGACCATCCTTGCCGGGAAGGCGCGCATCAATCCCCGCCTGCCGCAACGCCAGTTCCATTGCCGCCTTGGCACCCCGACCGTCAGGATGCATGTCGGTGACGCGATACGCATCAGCAGATGAGCCATAACCGACGATCTCGGCCAGCGGCGTCGCACCCCGCGCCAGCGCGTGCTCCAGGGTTTCCAGGATCAGCACGCCAGAACCCTCCCCCATCACAAACCCGTCGCGAGTCGCATCGAAAGGACGAGCGGCAGTCTGCGGACTCTCACGCCGACGACTGCACGCCGTCAAGCGGATGAAACCGGTCAGGCCCAGCGGGTGAATCATCGAATGCGCGCCGCCTGCGAACATGATGTCGGCATCGCCTCGACGCAGAATGTCTGCCGCCTCGCCGATCGCCTGATTGCTCGCGGCACACGCCGTCAGGCAGTTGAAGGCGGGTCCGCGGCAGTCAAAAGCCGACGCCAGGTGGGTCAGCGCAAAATTTGGTTCCTGCTCGACTTCCCGCACCGCCACCAGTGTCTTTGCCGCCGCGTGCGCCCAGCTCACCGCATCACACGTGCGTGTTTCCGCCTTCCACGAAGCAAGGTTTGTCTTGGCGAAGTTGTCAAAGTCCAGAGGGCCTTCGCCGCTGGCAAAATAAATCCCCATGCGCCGCCGATCCAGACTGGCAAAGCGATCCAGCCCGGATTGTTTCCACGCCTGCATCGCCGCACCCAGTGCAAACTGCGAGTGCAATCCCGCTCCCGCGTGATCCCTGGCCATGTCCCCCAGAATGGACTTGAGGTCAAAGTTCTTGACCTCCGCGGCGAAGTTGGTTTCAAAGGTCGAGGCATCAAAACGCGTGATGGGTCCCACGCCACTGCTTGGCTTGAGCAGCGCGGACCACACCGTCTCCAGGTCATGCCCAAGCGAAGTGACCCAACCCATCCCGGTAATCACCACACGTTGCTGAGCCATGCGTCGAGGATCCTCACATCGTCGTTGTTGGCCGGAAACAAAGCCGCCCCGTCGGCATCAACCGGCGGGGCGGTGAAACTTCTATCAACTCAATCAGACGCGGTCGTCAAAGTTGACGCTGCGGCCAGAGCCAAAGGTGTCTGACCCGGAAGAGGAGTGGTCATCCCATTCCGAATCACCGCCGCCGTGGTCGCCGCCGCCCTCGTTCGACGATTCGCCACCCTCATCATCAGCCAGATCAAACTGGCCGGGGTGATCGCGCTTGAGCTTCTCAATGTTGAGAACGCGGACCAGGCCATCCTTCAGGCGGCGACCGCCAAAGGACACGATCAGGCCGAGCGTGAGGTCCGCCGCCTTGAGCTGGCCGCGCAGCTGGCTGCGATCAAACCCGCCGATGTGCGCCGAACGATCGCTGATGGTGACGATAAAGAGGTTCTCAATGACAAAGTCCGCTGTGGTCTTTCCGACCACGCGTTCCTTGTAGGACACGTCGTAGGCCTTGCCTGCGGTGAAGTTGATTCCCGCGGCAGTCATTTCGTTCTTGAAGGCCTCAACATACACCGCGCGGTCAAAGCCGGGGCCAAGGGTGCTGTGAATCTCCGTGGCAATGCCGATGATTTTGTGGCTGACGCTGGTGAGGTTCTGGTCAAGGGCCGAAAGCGGAATTCCCTGGCGACGAGGACGTCCCCGTCCGCGATCGCCACCACGGTCGCCGTATCCGCCGCGTCCGCGTCCACGCCCGCCACGATCACCTCCGCGATCGCCGCCGCCTCTGTAGTCATTTCTGTAGTCGTTGTGGTATTCGCCTGACATGCAATCACTCCTGTAAAGAGCTTGAAGCACCTGAAGCGGCTCCGGCCGACGTGACCAGGCCGTGCTTGAAGCACTCGATTGTTGGCACGCCGCCTCTCCCGGGTCGTGGCGGCGATCTGGCAAATGTTGGGTTATCAACCAGGCACGCAGACCACCACTGCGCCGTTCAAGACGCACGCCGCAGCACGATCGCCGCGTTCTGTCCACCAAATGACGAAGTGCACACGATGATGTGCTTCAGCGTTGCAGGGCGGGATGTCGCCGCTTCCGCGCGAGCGTCGGCAGCCGCGGTCCCGGCGTGCAGTCGCGCAGGCAGAGTCTGAGTGGTCAGTGCCATCACGCCCGCCGCAACCATCAGCCCGGCCTGTCCAGAATGTGAATGTCCCACGTTTGGCGTCAACGTGATCAGCGGGATTTCCGTGAGCCGACCGCCGAAAACCTGACGCAACGCTCCGATCTCCGGCGTGTCGACATCCGCGATACCGCTGGCGTGCGGCACGATTGCGTCAATAGATTCCGGGCCGATGCCCGCATCGCGCAACGCGGCTTGGATGGCCAGTGTCAGGCCCTCATCCGCCGCAGTGCGTCGCTCTGCAAAGGGGGGAATCTGTGGCGGCAAAGAGTGCGCAGCCCCAAACCCCGCGATACGCGCCAGCACAGGTTGTCCGCGTTTCTTTGCACACTCGAGGGCTTCCACCATCACCACGGCGCCCGCCTCGCCCGGCGTAGTGCCGGGAGAAGCAGGGTCGTAAGGCCGCGGCACCCTGCCGCCGTCCTGCTCCGCGCGCGTCGCAGCCAGGCGCCCGGCAAGCTGAAGGCGCGCCAGGCGCATGTGGTTGATGTTGGATTCCGCGCCGCCCGAGAAGCACACGTCTGCCGCGTCCCGCTCGATGACACGCATGGATTCACCGATCGACAAGAGCGCGCTCGCCTCATTGCATGTGATGGTGTTGCTTGGGCCTTCGGCGCCATGCAGAATGGTCACGTGGCTGGCAAGCATGTTGGGCAGATATTTGAGAAGCCACAAGGGCGTGAGATTGTTCATCGCCCCCTTCCCCCCCGGCGCGCCACCCCATGCCTGCAGGTCAAACGCGCCGTCCGATTCGCGAACCGCTGTGGCCATGGCTGTGGTCAGTTCAACTGTCTCTGCTGCGATGAGAGCCGCGCCAATATGGCACCCCATCCGTTCCGCCGGATACGTCGTTCCGGTCAATTGCCCTTCAGGAAGTGATGCGCGAGTCACCAACCCAGCGTGCTCGGCGGCTTCCTTGGCTGCCACGACCGCAAGCTCAATATCACGGGCCATGATCTTCACGGCCTTGCGATAGTGCTTGGGAACGTGGTCCTTGGCCGAAAAATCCTTCACCTCGCCACCCAGCTTGGCCTCAAATCCCGACGCATCCAGAGCCGTCAGTGGCCCAACCGCCGAGCGGCCGCTGACCAGGCCCTCCCACAGCGCGCGAACGCCAACCCCCATCGCGCTGACCGCTCCCAGACCTGTGATGCACGTATCTCGTCGCATGACGGCAAGCGTAGACCAAAATCGTGACGCAAAGAATCCGGGCAATCAGCCCTGATTTCGCGCTCCGATTCGCGATGCGATCAATCAATACACCTTGCGCACGCCACTCCCCGGATAAAAGTGCTTGGCCATGTCGCGCCAGCTCATGCCGCCTTCGGCCATCGCCTTGGCACTCCATTGGCACATGCCCACACCATGTCCAGACCCGCGCCCGGAAATCACCACATCCGTCGCCGTGATCTTGAATTCCATATCGCTGGACCACACACGATTCCCATCCGTGATCGCCGGTGTGCCCGCAGCTGGGTGGTTCAGCGCCTGACGCATCAGCTCCGCTCCGAGTTCAAAATCCTGTCCCCGATCATCGATCAATTTGTACTTGCGCGGCCGCCCCGCATCGTTGCGCTTGCTCACTTCAATCGTGCGAATCCGTCCCAGCGTGCGCAACCCCTCGCCAGAGGAATCCGCCCACATGCGCAGCCGCCTCGACATCTCATCCGTCGTGCGTTTCACCGTCCAGCGGGCCTTGGGTGATTGTTGCGAGTAATCCGTGCGGCTGCTCGCCTGCAAAGGGGAGGCAAGGTTGTATTCAAAGCCATTGCCAGTTGGCCACACATCCGCCGCCGATGCAGGACGGCCACCACTGCACGAATGGAAATAAGCGCGGAGGATGTTCCCCGAACCATCGCTCAGCACCTGCCCTCGCGTTGCTTCCACCGCTGCGATCACCGTGGCACTCGCCGCCAGTCCGCCAAAGGCCTGACTGGATGCCGGAGAGGAATCGATGTCAAAAGGCCGTCCTGTGGCGCGCGCTCGTTGTTGTTCGTGCAGGGCAAAGCTGCGCGACGCCACCGCCTGCATCTCATACGCGCCACGAGGCCAGCTCGCGCTCATCTCGCGTGCCACCACGCCAGGGAGGTACGCCTCCACCGACATCTCAGCGATCACTTCGCAGGTGTTGCCGCCGCCAGCCCAATCCCCCCGCACAGTGATCACACCGGGAACCGCGATGCCGCCACCAGATCCCGTCAGCGAAACCCGCGCTGTCTCCATTCCCGAGGCGCGTCCCGCTGGGTTCGAGGCCAGCGTGAATTCGACATCCTGCCCCGGGCCAAACAGCGTGGCCGCCCCCTGCCCCGGCGTGATGCTGACACCTGAGCCAGTCACCTGCACCAGGAGGGGTGGCGTCAGCGTCGCCGTCTTCCCGCCCCCCGAAGCTCTTGCGATCAGCGGGGCACTCCCTTGCAGCGAGCACGACGAAACCGGCCCCACGATCCTCACCCGGATCGTCGGCTCGGCGGTAAATCGCACCGCAGGTCCGGTGTCGCGCTCCTGCCAGGGAGCGCGGATCAGGCGGTCGCCATCCTCATCATTCAGGCACCCGGCCAACAGCGCCGGACTCAGACCCAAAAGCAGACAGCACATCGTGCGGACGGAGCGAAGGTTGTTTGATAGCATGCGCATGGTTCTTGGATCGAAACATCGGCAACCTGCGCCGTGGAGGATGATTTGGCCCGCACCTGGTTTGCAAGTGATCTGCGTCAACCCGTCGCCAACCGACAGCCCGTTCACACGAGCCGTCGTCGAGCCCTGATTGCCACCTCCGTCGTGGCCCTCGGCTTGGCACTCCCCTCCATCTCTGGCTGCTATGGCCCACCTCCCAAGCCAGTCTTCCCCGAAGGTGAGGAAGATCGCTTCGTCGGATTGGACATCGCTCTAGATTCCAGCGGCCCCCAGCACGTCCTGATCGTTAAAACGCCCACTGGCGGCTATCAGTGCACCGTCGAATTCGTCGCAGATTCTTTCGACGGCAAAGATGTCTATCTCCTCATCCGCGAGCCAAACAACCTCTACGTCTATTCCACCACCGCCCGGCCAGCCCGCATTGCGACCGGCGTCGAGAGCAAAATCCCAATCCGTGTGCTGGCTCATCAAGCACCGCACAACACCAAAGTCGATCGTGAGGCGTATCGCCTCACCAACCTCAACACCACCGCTCCAGCCGCGGCACCAGCAACCACACCCAAGCCCTGATCGAGCGAGGGGATCATGTCAGACCACCTCGAGCAGGATCAATCCTCACTGGCCCGCACGCGCGACCTCTTGCGTCTGACCATGGTTCCCGGCCTCGGTCCGGTTCTGATTCAACGCCTTCTCGACACCTTTGGCACCCCTTCCAATGTGCTCGGCCTTTCCGCCCAGGCCCTGGAACACGTCGACAAGATCGGCCCCAAACGCAGCGCTGATGTGGTGGCTGGCTTTCGCGCCTCCGCCGATCTGGCCGATCGCGAGCTGGAACGCTGCCAGCACATGGGTGTGCGGCTCATCTCCCAATCCGACCCCGAATACCCACCTCTCCTCCGTGAAATCGCCAGTGCCCCGCCCCTCCTCTATGTCAAAGGCCAGCTCGATCACGCCCGCGCCGATCAATTCACCCTCGCCATCGTCGGCAGCCGCAAGTGCACCGCCTATGGCGTTGAGCAGGCCGAAAGATTCTCCAGCGTCATCGCCACCGCCGGTATCACCATCGTCTCCGGCGGGGCCAAGGGCATAGACGCCGCTGCACACCGCGCCGCCCTCCGGGCAAAAGGCCGCACCATCGCCGTCCTGGGATGTGGCCTCGCCCAGTGCTATCCCCCCGAACATGCCGAGATGTATGAGCGCATCGCCGAAACCGGCGCTGTCATCAGCGAACTGCCCCTCGACACCCCTCCTAATAAAGAGAACTTCCCGGCACGCAACCGCATCATCAGTGGCATGTCGCTGGGTGTGCTCGTCATCGAGGCCGCCGCTCGCTCCGGAGCATTGATCACCGCCCGCCTCGCCGCCGAGGAACACCATCGCGAAGTCATGGTCGTTCCCGGTCGCGCCGATTCCGCCGCCAGCCAGGGAAGTCACGATCTCCTCAAATCCGGCGGCGCACACCTGGTCACCGAACCCGGCGAAGTCATCCAGTTGATCGAAGGTCCCGCTCAACACGCCCATCAGGGCACGCACGAATCGCGATTCGCTCCTGCTGATCTCTTCACGGTCAATGAGGCCAAGCGTGAAACTCAATCACAGCGCGCCAAAGTTGTTGGCTTGAATCCTGAACAAGCCGCCATTCTCGAACTCCTCGAATCAGCACACACGCTCGACCAGCTCGTCGCACGAACCGGACGCCCCGTCGCTGCCCTTCGAGGCGATCTCACAATCCTCGAGATTCACAAACGCATCCGGCGTCAGGGCAGCCAATTCGTCGCCAATCGCTGATTTTGAGCATGGCGAATTTTCGCCTAAAATTGATATAAGTCTATATTCTGCAATGATTTGCGGGCTTTTTTGTCACCGCACCCTCACGAGGCCCAAACTCGCAAAAAGGCCTGAAAACAAAGGTCCAAACGCACTTCAGGCGATTTTTGCAAGGACCTGACAGACTGTTGACAGGGTGAAGTGTTCTGTTATACTACTAACACCCAAACGCACGGGAAGAAATCTGATCGGGCAGCCGCTCGGGTTTCGATAGACCTGACATGAACCACACGACTGAACACAACTCGATCGAATGCAACGCAGCCAAGGTGCTGCGCGTAGGCACCTGTCTCCATTCGCCCGCGCTGGCTCGCGTGCATCACGCGCACCAAAACCTCGCGAGTTCCAAGCTCGGCGGCTTCTCCACCGCGACTCGCGCTCGTCTGGATTCGCGCCAAGTGGTCATCGCACCGGGACGGAGGCACGCCTAATGCCAGTCTCACTCAATGCCATCGTGCGACTTGGCCCCGGAGGCGACTACGTCACCGATCTTCTCGCCGATCCGCAGTTGCCCGGCCAACTCGTCGCCGACTTTCCCGAGCCCATGGAGGCCGCCGCGCCCCTGCCCACGCTCCCCGCTGATCCCGCCCAGGCCCTCGAAAGTGCCTTGGGAGCGATTCTGGCGGCTGAGCGCATCGTGCGTGATCATGGCCATGTGCTCCGCACCAGTCTGCGTGCACTCCGTGGCTGGGCCTCCGGTGCCAGCGCCGAGTCAGCACGCGAGCCCGTCTCCGGACGTGCCGCACTCCGCAGAAACAGATCCAATGAGCGATCAATGACTGATCGCCTTCGTGTTCATCCCGCGACGGATTCGCAAGTGTTCACCCGCGGCGGAGATCCCGCCCCTGAGGAGGTTGCCTATGGCCCGTGCCAATCAATTGAATCTGACCCCCAAGCAGCTCCGCATTCTGCAGTTGATCCG